>NZ_JBDJNT010000016.1:0-107679 GCF_039674525.1 Stenotrophomonas sp. TWI377 | reverse complement strand
CCGCCCGCCTGCCCCCCAGCCCCCCCCCCCCCCCCCCCGCCCCCCGCCACTACCGAAATCGAGCGGCGGTTGATTCAACCCGATGGCGTCAGGCGAGCAAACGCTCGATCAACCGCTGGTAGAGCGCCGGCAGCGCCTCCAGATCCGCGACGCGCACGTTCTCGTCCACCTGATGGATGCTCGCGTTGACCGGCCCTACTTCGATGCACTGCGCGCCCAGCGGCGCGATGAAGCGCGCATCGGAGGTGCCGCCACCGGTGCTCTCTTCCGGCGGTGCACCCGCAAACTCACCCAGTACCTCGCGGGCGACCCTGCGCAGCGTGCCTTCCGGGGTATAGAACGGCTCGCCGCTGCGATGCCACTTGAGCGTGTACTGGAGTGCATGACGCTCCAGCAGCGCAGCGATCTCCTGCTCCAGCGCGGGCGCGTTCCAGTGCGGGTTGTAGCGCAGGTTGAACAGCACCTGCAGCTCACCCGGAATTACATTGTTGGCCCCGGTGCCGGCATGGATGTTGGAGATCTGCAGGCTGGTCGGCGGGAAGCTCTCAAAGCCATCATCCCAGTGCCGTGCGGTGAGTTCGGCCAGGGCCGCAGCGGCCAGATGGATCGGATTGCGCGCCTTGTCCGGATACGCGACATGGCCCTGCACGCCGTTCACCGTCAGCGTCGCCGAGAGACTGCCGCGGCGGCCCACGCGCAGCAGATCACCCAGCACCTCGGTGGAGGACGGCTCACCGGTGATGCACCAGTCGATGGCCTGACCGCGCTCGCGGAAGATATCGGCCACGCGACGCACACCGTCGATGGCATCGCCTTCCTCGTCGCTGGTCAGCAGCACCGCCAGCGTGCCGGGATGATCGGGATGCGCGGCCACGAACTGCTCGGCGGCGACCACGAAGGCGGCCACGCTGCCTTTCATGTCGGCCGCGCCACGTCCGTACAGCACGCCGTCACGGATCTGCGGATCGAACGGATCGCTGGTCCAGGCCGAGACCGGGCCGGTCGGCACCACGTCGGTATGCCCGAGCAGCACCAGCACTGGTGCGCCCTGCCCGTGTGTGGCCCACAGGTTGTCGACCTCGCCCAGGCGCAGGTGTTCGCAGTGAAAGCCGGCGCGTTCAAGGCGGCCGGTCAGCAGCGCCTGGCAACCGGCGTCCTCGGGCGTGACCGAGGCGCGCGCGATCAGGTCGCAGGTCAAGGCAACGACGTCGTTCACGCGCCCACTCCGAACCGCTGCTTGAAGCCGTTGTCCGAGAAGCCCTGGGTCATCACGCCATCGGCGCTCACCACCACCGGGCGCTTGATCAGCTGCGGGTACTCGCGCAGCAGCAGCTTCCATTCGGCCTCCGAATCGGCAGCTTTGCGGTTCTCCGGCAGCTGCCGCCACGTGGTGGAGGACCTGTTGATCAACGCGGGAAAGCCACCGGCCTGGGCCGCCCAGTCGATCAGGGTCTCCGGCGTTGGCGTGTGGTCGCGGTAGTCGACGAAGGTGTACGGCACCTGGAAACGGTCCAGCCACTTGGTGGCTTTCCTGCAGGTGTCGCAGTTCTTCAATCCGTACAAAGTGGTGGTCATGGCGCGGCGTGCAGCATCGTTCAGGAAGGACGCCATGAGGATGTCACAACAGGCGTTCGGACACGACCCGGAACGGCACCTGCGGCACCCGGAAACAGAACGCATCGGCCAGATCGACGCCCATCGCGGCCAGGTGCGGGCAGGCCACCAGGCCTTCCAGTTGCAGTGGCTGCACGTCCGCCAGGGCAATCGGCAGATCGATATGGGTCAAGGCCAGCCGACCATCCGGGGCGACCGCGAACGCGGCCTCCTGGCAGGCCAGGAACCTCATCGCCTGCGCTGCATCGGTGAACGCCCCGGCCGCCCACGCCGCCGCCAAGGTCGCTGCCGGACGCACCTGCGCCTGCAGTGCGGGCGCACTGCCCTGCCCCGGCTCGATCACGGTGTGCCCGCCATCGGCATCCACGGCATGCTCGAAACGCGCGGCCGGATGCGGTTGCATGGCATCGCTCCACAGCCGTGCACCGACTGCGTGCATCGCACTGTCGATCACATTGCGGTCAAACAGGACCCGCGGCGTCGCGGGCCCGGCCGCCGCATCGTCCGGCACCACGTACCAGCGCCAGTTGCTCTGCAGCGGAGAGGGAAACAGGCCACGCAACGGCCCCGCCAGCGCCGGCCCGAAATGGCCGTGGCGGTAGGTCAGGATCGTATAGGGCGTACGCCCGTCATGCGCGAACAGGCGATGGCCCGGCGGTGGCGGCGGTGCATGGCGCACGTCCACCCACCAGCTCAGATACACCACCTCACGCACCTCACTGATCAACGCAGGCACCGGCAGCACGCGGGTGAGCGCACGCCGGGCGGCGGTCAGGTGCACGCAGCCGAGCAGACGCTGCAGCGCGCGTCCCGGCCACCCCGCGAACGGGTGCCGGTAGCGCGCCGCCTGCGCCAGCGCGGGCTGCGGGGTGCTCAGTCGGCCAGGCCGCGCAGCAGCTCGTTGACGCTGGTCTTGCTGCGGGTCTTGGCATCGACCTGCTTGACGATCACGGCGCAGTACAACGAGTGCGAGCCGTCCTTGGACGGCAGCTGGCCGGACACCACCACGCTGTACGGCGGTACCGAACCGTAGCTGATCTCGCCGGTGGCGCGGTTGTACACGCGCGTGCTCTGGCCAAGGAACACGCCCATGCCGATCACGCTGTGATGGCCGACCACGAAGCCTTCCACCACTTCCGAACGCGCACCGATGAAGCAATGGTCTTCGATGATGGTCGGGCTGGCCTGCAGCGGCTCCAGCACGCCACCGATACCGGCGCCGCCGGACAGGTGGCAGTGCTTGCCGATCTGCGCGCACGAACCCACCGTGGCCCAGGTGTCGACCATGGTGCCCTCGCCCACGTAGGCGCCGATATTGGTGAAGCTCGGCATCAGCACCACGTCCTTGCCGAAGTAGCTGCCACGACGCGCGATCGCACCGGGCACCACACGCACGCCGGCGCGGCGGAACTTGGCTTCATCGAAACCGGCAAAACGCGATTCGACCTTGTCCCAGAACGGCGCCGGGCGCGCATCGACCACGGCCATGTCGTTGACGCGGAAGTACAACAGCACGGCCTTCTTCAGCCATTCGTTGACCTTCCAGCCACCGTGGCCGTCGGGCTCGGCAACGCGGAATTCACCGGTTTCCAGACCATCGATGACGCGGCCGACCAGCGGCTTGGTCGAGCCTTCGATCTCATGCAGGGTCAGCGTGGCGCGGCGCTCGAACGCGCTCTCGATGCCGAACTTGAGTTCTTCCACACCCGGCGTGGCCGGCTTGCGCAGCGACTTGCGCGCGATGGTGGCATCACGGCTGGCACTGCGCTTGGCGGCGCTCTCGGCCGGGGTAGCAGCGACCTTGCGGGCCGGCGCCTTTTTGACCGGCGCTTTCTTCACCGCGGGCGCCGCCTTCTTTGCGGCAGCGGTCTTCTTCACCGCAGGCGCGGCAGCACGGGTCTTGGCCGCCGCGGTCTTCGCGGCAGTCTTCTTGGCAGGCTTGGTGGCCATCAGTGGGGGTCTCCGGCGTTTCGATCAGGGTCCAGGCAGGCGAGCATCGCGTCTTGCAGCTGCTGCCTGGCGGATTCGGTCAGGGCGTGATCATGCTCATCGCTGATCACGAACATATCTTCGGCGCGCTCGCCGAACGTGGCGATGCGCGCATCATGCACGCGCAGCCGCTGGTTGCGCAGCACGAACGCCACGTCGGCCAGCAGGCCGGGGCGGTCGGGTGCGACGAGGCTGAAACGGGTACTGGTGGTCTGGCCATCGGTGACATCGCGGAACTCGATGCGCGGGGCGAAACGGAAGTGCCGCAGCTGGCGCGGAATGACGCGGCGGGACGGGCGCAGCCGGGTCAGATCGCCGGCCAGCGCCTCACGCAGGCCGGACTCCAGGCGCAGCGCATCGCCATCGGCGAAGCTGTCGGCCGGGGTCACTTCGAAGGTATCGAAGATGGTATCGACCGGACCGTCCAGCACGCGCGCGCGATGGATGGTGTAGCCCTTGCGGTCCAGCGTCATCACGATCGCGGCGAACAGGCCGTCGCGGTCGGGCGAGTGTACGAACACTTCCAGTGCGTCGTCCTCGGGGGTCAGCCTGCGCACCTTGACCAGGGTCTGGCCCTGCTTCAACGGCACCAGCGCAGCGGCCTGCCAAGCCAGCTGTTCCGGCCGCAGCCGGATGAAGCTCTCATCGGGCATCACCGTGAACTGGCGATCGATGGTGGGATCGTCGTAGCCGCGCTCGCGCACCAGCTGGCGCACCGATTCGCGCGCTTCGGCAACGCGCTCGGCGGCCGGCATCTGGTTCTCCAGCCCGTCGCGCAGCGCGCGGCGCGCGGCGAAATACAGGTCGGCCAGCAGACGGTCCTTCCACGCATTCCACAGCTTGGGGCTGGTCCCGGCGATGTCGGCGCAGGTCAGCAGATAGAGATAGTCCAGCCGGTCGCGGCTGGCCACCAGGGTGGCGAAGCGATGGATCACGTCCGGATCGGAGATGTCCTGCTTCTGCGCGGTGACCGACATGCGCAGGTGCTGTTCGACCAGCCAGGCGACCAGCTCGGTATCGGAGCTGCTCAGCGCCAGCGCCTGGCAGAATTCGCGCGCATCCACCGCACCGAGTTCGGAGTGATCGCCGCCGCGGCCCTTGGCGATGTCATGGAACAGGCCGGCCAACAGCAGCAGCTCCGGCTTGCGCAGGCGCGGCCAGACTTCATGTGCGATCGAGAAGCGCTCATCCGCGCGGCTGCTGGCGAACAGGCCGATATTCCGCAGCACCATCAGCGTGTGCTGGTCCACGGTGTACACATGGAACAGATCGAACTGCATGCGCCCGGAGACCTGCGCGAACGCGGGGATCCACTGGCCGAGGACGCCCAGGCGTGCCATCCGCGCCAGGGTATCGACCGCGCGCGGGCTGCGCAGCAGCGCCAAAAACTGCTCGCGCGCCGCGGCGCTGGCCTCGGTGTACGCCGCCAGCTCCGGCAGCGCCTCGGCCAGCGCGCGGGCGGTCAGCGAGTGCAGGCCGCGCACATCCGGGTTATAGGCCCAACTGGAGAACAGCGCGAACACCTGTTCGATATCCCCTTGGGGCCAAGCCGGATCGTTGGCAGCCAGGTAACCACGGCGCAGCGAGAAACCGACGCTGACCGGCTCTGGGACGGCTTCGCCATCAAACTGCTCTTCAAAGCGCTGCAGCAGGCGGTCGCTGATCCGCCGCACCACGGTGGCGCTGCGGTAGAACCCCTGCATCATCTTTTCCACGGCCAGGCTTTCGATGTCGTCTTCGAAACCCAAGCGGGTGGCCAGCGTCTTCTGGTAATCGAACCGCAAGCGTTCTTCGGGCCGGTTGGCGACCAGGTGCAGGCCGAAACGCAGCCGTGCCAGCGCACACCGTTCGCGTTTGAGCGCGGCCGCTTCATCCGGGCCGAGATGGCCGAGGCCGACCAGCGCTTCCAGGTCGCGCACGCCGAACGCACGCAGCGCCATCCAGCCCAGCGTATTGAGATCGCGCAGCCCGCCGGGGCCGTCCTTGATGTCCGGCTCAAGATTGTCCGCCGTGTCGCCAAAGCGCTGATGGCGGGCCAGCAGCTCTTCGCGCTTGGCGAGGAAGAATTCGCGTGGCGGCCACAGGCCCTCCACGTTCACCGCCGCCTTCAACGCCTGGCGGGCCGCGTCATCGGCGACCACCGGGCGCGACTCGATCAGCGCGGTCAGCACGGTCTGGTCGGCGCTGGCCTGCGTGCATTGAGCCGGCGATCGCACCGCGTGGCTGACCGGCAGGCCGCAATCCCACAGCAGCGCAAAGAAGCGGGCCAGCCCGGATTCGTGCCGACGCTGCTGCTCGGGCGCACCGAGCACCAGTACGTCGATATCCGAGCGCGGGAACAACTCGCCGCGCCCGTACCCCCCCACCGCGAACAGCGCCATTCCCGAACCGGCCGGCAGGCAGCGATGCCAGGCCAACCGGATCAGGTGGTCGGCCGCCCGTGCGCGCAGGGCGAGCAGGCGCTCGATGTTGTCGCCCTGATCGAAACGACGATACAACCGTGCGTCGGTCTGTTGCAGCGACTGCCGCGCCAACGCCGCCCAGTCCGGGTCGGCGACGGAATCGGCCGGCGCGTCCAGCATCGGGCTCGCCGGCAACATGCTCAGACCTGCGATTCGCCGGGCGAGAGGGTCAGCACGTCGACGCCGGTCTCGGTGACCGCGACCATGTGCTCCCACTGCGCCGACAACTTGCGGTCCTTGGTGACCACGGTCCAGCCATCCGGGAGCACCTTGTTGTAGCGGGTGCCCTCGTTGATCATCGGTTCGATGGTGAAGGTCATGCCGGGCTGCAGCACCAGGCCCTGGCCGGGGCGGCCGTAATGCACCACCTGCGGCTCGTCGTGGTAGACCTTGCCGATGCCATGGCCGCAGTACTCGCGCACCACGCTGAAGCGCTCGGCTTCGGCATAGCTCTGGATCGCATGGCCGATGTCACCCAGCGTCGCGCCCGGCTTGACCGCGCGGATGCCGCGCCACATCGCTTCGTAGGTCGCATCGACCAGGCGCTTGGCCATGACCGACGGCGTGCCGACGTAGTACATGCGGCTGGTATCGCCGTGCCAGCCATCCTTGATCACCGTGACATCGATGTTGACGATGTCGCCGTCCTTGAGGACCTTGGCTTCGCTGGGAATGCCGTGGCAGATCACGTTGTTGACCGACGTGCAGACCGTCTTGGGGAAGCCGCGGTAGCCGACATTGGCCGGCGTCGCCTTCTGCACATTGATGATGTGGTCATGGCAGATGCGGTCCAGCTCTTCGGTCGTCACGCCCGGCTTGACGTGCGGGGTGACGATGTCGAGCACTTCGCTGGCCAGACGGCCGGCGATACGCATCAGTTCGATTTCCTCGGGGGTTTTCAGATTCACGCTCATGGCGCGCATTATCGCCGATCCGGGGCCAATCTGAACGGGATTGGATGGAACGCTGACAGCCGCGGTTTGGGCCCGGCCCCTGGCCAGCTAGCTGAACAAGCGTGATGCGTATCGCAAAACGCGACCTTGTGCCGAAAACGGCCATTGATTGGGTCCTATCTGCACGGTCCGATACAAGACAGGCGGCAGCCCGTCGGCGCCTCGCCTGCGCCTCTATAATGACGGCGACGGCCATGCCCACCTGGCCGACCTGGTGTTCGTGGACGCCCACGGGCGTCGCCACCCGCTGATCGAGGGCCTGGCCGGCTATGTGCTGCCGCGCAGCGCCCGCAGCTGGGACCTGCCGCCGCGGCCGGATGGCTACGCCGGCGGCCAGTTCCGGGCCCGGCTCAACGAGGCCGCTGACGCCCCGCTTGCCCCCGTGATTGCGCCTGCGCCCGGCACCGGGCTATAATCGACCGGATCCCTGCCGCCTTGGCGCGGGAATACGTCAACACCGGACGTCACCGGTGAATCCACACCTGCCGCCCATATCCGTGCCGGGGTGCTCCGCAAGGAGTTCGGTCACGGAAGCGACAGGGAAGCCAAACCCCGGAACCATCCGCCTCGCGGCGGACCGCCCAACTATTACCCGTGGCGGCCGGTTCCCTATCAGGAGTTACTGCAATGCCCCAGGTCACCATGCGTCAGATGCTGGAAGCCGGCGTCCATTTCGGCCACCAGACCCGTTACTGGAACCCCAAGATGGGCCAGTACATCTTCGGCGCCCGCGGCAAGATCCACATCATCAACCTGGAAAAGACCGTTCCGCTCTTCAATGACGCGATGAACTTCATTTCCAGCGTTGCGCAGAAGCGCGGCACCATCCTGTTCCTGGGCACCAAGCGCAGCGCCCGCGAGTCGATCCGTGAAGAAGCCGAGCGTTGCGGCATGCCCTTCATGAACCAGCGTTGGCTGGGCGGCACCCTGACCAACTTCCGTACCGTGAAGCAGTCGGTTGCCCGTCTGAAGGAACTGGAAGCCGGCGAAACCGACGGCAGCTTCGACAAGCTGGTCAAGCACGAAGTGCTGGGCCTGCGTCGCGAGCGCGACAAGCTGGAAGCCTCGCTGGGCGGCATCAAGGACATGAACCGTCTGCCCGACGCGATCTTCGTCATCGATATCGGCCACGAAGACATCGCCATCAAGGAAGCCAAGAAGCTCGGCATCCCGGTGATCGCCGTGGTTGATACCAACTACAACCCGGAACTGGTCGACTACGCGATCCCGGGCAACGACGACGCCATCCGTGCCGTGCAGCTGTACGCCCGCGCCGCTGCCGACGCCGTGCTGGAAGGCAAGGCTGCTGCGCCGCACGCTGCCACCGTCCGCGAAGAAGAGTTCGCCGACGCTGCCGCCACCGAAGAAGCCAAGCCGGCCCGCCGCGCTCCGGCCAAGAAGGCTGCTGCCGCTCCGGCTGCTCCGGCCGCTGAAGCCCCGGCTGCCGACGCTCCGGCCGCTGGCGAAGCCCAGGCCTGATCCAGGCCCGCGGTGGGCGCAGCGCGCCCACCGCTCCTGTCCGCTGCCGATGGCGCGACGACAGGACACCTGTCACACGGGCCGGCCACCATGCCGGCCCAACCCCTTTCTTTCGTGAGGAAATCCCGTGGAAATCACTGCTTCCCTGGTCAAGGAACTGCGCGAGCGCACTGGCGCCGGCATGATGGAGTGCAAGAAGGCACTCGTCGAAAACGGCGGCAACATCGACGCCTCGGCCGAATGGCTGCGCAAGTCCGGCCTGGCCAAGGCCGACAAGAAGGCTGACCGCGTGGCTGCCGAAGGCATCATCGTGGCGGCCCAGGACGGCGGCAAGGCCGTGCTGGTCGAAGTCAACTCGGAAACCGACTTCGTCGCCAAGGACAGCAACTTCCTGGACTTCACCAAGGCTGTTGCTGCCACCGCGCTGAGCTCGGGCGCTGCCGACATCGACACCCTGAAGGCCGCCAAGCTGCCGTCCGGCGAGACGATCGAAGAAGCCCGCGCTGCCGTCATCGCCAAGGTCGGCGAGAAGGTCGACGTGCGTCGCATCGTGCGCCTGGAATCGACCAACAACGTCGCTGCCTACGTGCACGGCGGCCGCATCGGCGTGCTGGTTGAACTGGCCGGCGGCAACGAAGAACTGGCCCGTGGCCTGGCCATGCACGTGGCTGCCATGAACCCGCCGCACAACAAGGCCGCCGATGTGCCGGCCGAGTTCGTCGCCAAGGAAAAGGAAATCGAACTGGCCAAGATGTCCGACAAGGACAAGTCCAAGCCGGCCGATATCCTGGAAAAGATCATCAGCGGCAAGATCGCCAAGATCGTCAACGAAGTGACCCTGTACGGCCAGCCGTACGTGCTGGACACCAACCAGTCGGTCGAGCAGGTCCTGAAGGCCGCCGGTGCCGACGTGGTCGGCTTCCAGCGCCTGGCGGTCGGCGAAGGCATCGAGAAGGTGGTGGAAGACTACGCCGCCGAAGTGATGAAGCAGGCCGGCCTGGCCTGATCTTCACCGCTCGAATGTGTTACGAAAGAAGCCGCGGACTCCGCGGCTTCTTTTTTTTGTCCATTGGCTTTGCTTTGTGTGCCGGATCAGGGCAATACTCCCAAACTGATCTGCCGCGTCAACGCAAGAAATCAAGGACGAAACTGTGATGTACCTCAGGTATTCTTGCCCCAACACACTGAAAAGCCCGCCATGCCTCCCGAGCTGACAGCCGCCCTGGCGCTCTGCCGCAACCTGCCCTCCCCGCCCGGTATTGCCCTGCGCATCATCGAACTGGCGCAGGATCCGGAAGCGGACATCACCACCGCTGCCGACATCATCGCCATCGACATGGCGCTGAGTGCCCGCATGCTGCGCATCGCCAATTCACCGCTGTATGCCAGCCGCCGACGCATCGAAAACCTCGGCCAGGCACTGACCATGCTCGGCCTGAATGCCACTGTCAGCCTGGCACTGGGCTTCACCGTCACCCAGAACCTGACCGCGGCCGGCGACGGCCAGGACCTGCGCGAGCGCGCGTGGCGCCGCAGCATCCTCAGTGCACTGGCAGCCAGCCTGCTCGGCCAGGCCCGCGGCCTGCGCAAGGCCGAGGAATTGATGCTGGCCGGCCTGCTGCAGGACATCGGCGTACTCGCTCTCGCCCAGGCGCAGCCGGAGACCTATCTCCCGCTGCTGCGCCAGGCGACCGACAACGACGCCCTGGTCGCACTGGAGCGCGAACACCTGCAGTGCAGCCATGCCGATGTCGGCGCGTGGGTGGCCGAAGAATGGGGCCTGCCCCGCTACCTGGTGGACAGCATCGCGCACAGCGAATCGCCCGCTACCGGCGAAGACAATTTCCAGAACTGCGTCGCCCTTTCCGGCGCCGTGGCCGATATCTGGCTCGGCACCGATGCCGATGCCGCGCGCGAACATGCGCTGCAGCTCGTGCACGATACCCTCGGCCTGGACAGCGCCCAGTTCGACCAGGTGCTGGCCCGCATCGGCGAATCGCTGCCGGACATCAGCACCCTGTTCGAAACCCCGCTGTTCTCGCCCTCGCGCGTGCAGCAGCTGATCGACCATGCCCAGGAGCTGGCCACGCTGCGCAACCTGCGCGAGATGCAGGACGCCGCCCTGGCCCGCCAGCGTGCGGATGAATTCGAGGCGCGCGCCAATCGGCTGGCCGAGCAGGCCCACCGCGATGCACTGACCGGCGTGCTCAACCGCCGCCAGCTCGAAGCCGTGCTCGAGCAGGAATTCCTGCGCGCCACCCGCCATGGCTGGCCACTGTCGGTCGCCTTCATCGACCTGGACGATTTCAAGAAGATCAACGATGCCCACGGCCACCTCATGGGTGACCAGGTGTTGCGCATGTTCGCCACGAAGCTGCAGGAGCAGCTGCGCAACAGCGACACGGTGGCCCGTTTCGGCGGCGAGGAATTCATCGCGCTGCTGCCCAATACCACCGAGCCGGTCGCGCTGGAAGTGGTCCGGCGGGTGCTGGCCACGATCGTCAACACGCCGATGGCCGAAGCGGCCAGTGGCCCGTTGTTCGTGACCTTCTCGGCCGGCGTGGCCACCCAGGGGGGCTACGAGCGTTTCGCCGATGTTCAGGACCTGCTCAAGGCCGCCGACGACGTGCTGTACCGCTCCAAGAACCTGGGCCGCAACCGCGTCATCGCGCGCTCGCCCAGTACCGCGCCAGCCTGAGCCCGAGCCGCTCGCGGCACCGTCATCGCGGCCGCCGCAGCGCCTCCATACGCCGCAGTGCAGCAAATTTATGCTGCCCGATGGCCCGGCTTCCAGTAGAATCCGGGCGTTTTCCACGCACCCAGAGATCGCCATGTCAAAGCTCGCCTATCGCCGCATCCTGTTGAAAGTTTCCGGGGAGGCGCTGATGGGAGACGAGGACTACGGCATCGACCCCAAGGTGATCCACCGCCTCGCCCGTGAGGTGATGGAAGCGCAGGCCGCCGGTGCCGAAGTGGCCCTGGTGATCGGCGGCGGCAACATTTTCCGCGGCGCCGGCCTGGCCGCAGGCGGCATGGACCGGGTCACCGGTGACCAGATGGGCATGCTGGCCACCGTGATCAATGCGCTGGCCATGCAGGACGCCCTGGAGAAGCTGGGCGCCAAGGCCCGCGTGATGAGCGCGATCAAGATCAACGACGTCTGCGAGGATTACATCCGTCGCCGCGCCATCCGCCACCTGGAAAAGGGCCGTCTGGTGATCTTTGCCGCCGGCGTCGGCAGCCCGTTCTTCACCACCGATTCCGGCGCTGCCCTGCGTGCGATCGAGATCGGCGCGGACCTGCTGCTGAAGGCCACCAAGGTCGACGGCGTGTACGACAAGGACCCGAACAAGTACAGCGACGCGGTCCGTTTCGACAGCCTGACCTACGACGAAGTGATCCGCCGCGGGCTGGAAGTGATGGATACGGCCGCCTTCGCGCTGGCCCGCGACAGCGATCTGCCGCTGCGTGTGTTCGACATGGGCCAGCCGGGCGAGCTGCTCAAGATCCTGCACGGCGACAACATCGGCACCCTGGTGCAGGGCCGCGACAACAGCTGAGCCTGAGCGGCGCCCCACACCGGGCGCCCTGAACGGCCCGGCGAAGGCCCTTCTTCGCCTATAATCGCCCGATTCCCAGTTACATCCAGGATTCGGGCGATGCTCAACGAAATCAAGCAGGACGCGCAGACGCGCATGGCAAAGAGCATCGATGCTCTGAAGCACACCCTCACCTCCATCCGCACCGGCCGTGCTTCCCCGGCCCTGCTGGACCGCATCACCGTCAAGGCCTACGGCACCGACACCCCGCTGAACCAGGTCGCCTCGATCAGCGTCTCCGAGGGCCACTCGCTGGTCATCACGCTGTTCGACAAGGGCATGATCAAGGACGTGGAAAAGGCGATCTATGCCTCCGACCTCGGCCTGACCCCGAACGTGGCCGGCACCGTCATCCGCCTGAACCTGCCGCCGCCGACCGAAGAGCGCCGCAAGGAGCTGGGCAAGCAGGTGCAGAAGGAAGGCGAAGGCGCCAAGATCGCCATCCGCAACATCCGCCAGGACGCCAACAAGGCGATCGCCACCCTGATCAAGGACAAGGCGATCAGCGAAGACGACAAGAAGCGCGGCGAAGACGACATCCAGAAGCTGACCGACAAGTCCATCAAGGACGTCGATAGTGTTGTCGCCGAGAAAGAAAAGGAACTGATGGCGGTCTGAGCCCTATGTCCCAGGCCCCGACCAGCAGTTCCGACGCGCCCATGCCGCGCCATGTTGCCATCATCATGGATGGCAACGGGCGCTGGGCGCAGAAGCGTCGTCGCCCGCGCGTGATCGGCCATCGTGCCGGCGCGCGCGCGGTCAACCGCACCATCGAATTCTGCCTCGACCACGGCATCGCCGCGCTGACCCTGTTCGCCTTCTCCAGTGAAAACTGGGGCCGGCCGAGCGATGAGGTCGACGCGCTGATGAAGCTGTTCCTCAATGCCCTCGACCGCGAAGTGGACGAGCTGCACCGGCGCGGCGTGCGTGTGCGTTTCATCGGCGAGCGCGAGCGTTTCGGCGCCGGGCTGGTCAGCCGCATGCAGCTGGCCGAACAGCGCACCGCGGGCAACCGCGCGATGACGCTGAATATCGCCGCCAGCTACGGCGGCCGCCAGGACATCGCCCGCGCCGCGCGCGAACTGGCTGCCGAGGTCGCGGCCGGTCGCCTGCTGCCCGAGCAGATCGACGAAGCGATGCTCAGCAGCCGCGTGGCCCTGGCCGACCTGCCGCCGCCGGACCTGTTCATCCGCACCGGTGGCGATACCCGCATCAGCAATTTCCTGCTCTGGCAGCTGGCCTATACCGAACTGTGGTTCACCGACGTACTGTGGCCCGAGTTCGACGCCGCCGTCCTGCAGCAGGCGATCGATGCCTATGCCTCGCGTGAACGCCGTTTCGGCCTGACCAGCGCCCAGATCGCCGCCTTGGCCACCGAGACCTCTTCCCCATGACCAAGACCCGAGTCATCGCCGCGCTGATCATGGCGCCGGTCGCCATCCTCGCCATCCTGATGCTGCCCACCCAGTGGCTGGCCGCGGCTGCGGCTGCCGTGTTCCTGATCGGCCTATGGGAATGGCTGAAGCTGGCCGACGTCGAAGACACCCTCGCCCGCACCGTGCTGCTGGTGCTGAATCTGGTGCTGATGGTGCTGATCGTGTGGGCCGATGCCGGCTCGCTGGTGCTGTACCAGATCGCCGCGCTGATCGGCATCGGCTGGTGGCTGATGGCGCTGCTGTGGCTGCGGTTCTTCACCTTCGGCGCCAGCCCGAGCAGCCCGGCGCGTGCGCTCAAGCTGCTGGCCGGCACCCTGGCGATCGTGCCGGCCTGGGCCTCGCTGGTGCTCATCCATGCCAGCGGTGACAACGGCCACCTGTGGCTGCTGACCGCGCTGGCCGTGGTCTGGGCCGCCGATTCGGGCGCCTACTTCGCCGGCCGCACCTTCGGGCGCACCAAGCTGGCCCCGCGGATCAGCCCCAACAAGACCTGGGAAGGCCTGGGTGGCGGCATGGTCGCCGGGCTGATCGTGGCACTGGGCTTCGGCTGGCTGGCCGGTATCGACAGCGGCCACCTGGTCGGCCTGGTGATCACCGCCGTGGTCACCGTGTTCGCCTCGGTGCTGGGCGATCTCTACGAGAGCCTGATCAAGCGCCACGCCGGCGCCAAGGATTCGGGCCATATCATCCCGGGCCATGGCGGCGTGCTCGATCGTATCGACGGCGTTCTCGCCGCCCTGCCGGTGTTCGCACTCGGCAAGGAAATCTTCGGGTTCTAACCATGGCCAGCGCTTCTGCCCCCCGCCGGGTCGCCGTATTCGGCGCCACCGGTTCGATCGGCGCATCCGCGCTGGACGTCATCGCGCGCCATCCGGACCGCTATCAGGTCACCGTGCTGGCCGCCGGCCGCCAGGTGGATGCGCTGGTCGCCCTGTGCGCCGTGCACCGCCCGGCCCATGCGGTGATCGCCGACGAATCGCGGTATGCCGCCCTGCGCGACGGCCTGCGTGACGCCGGCCTGGCCACCCAGCCCCATGCGGGCGCTGCGGCGTTGGATCAGCTGGCCGCCAGCGATGTCTGCGACACCCTGGTCGCTGCCATCGTGGGCGCCGCCGGGCTGTCCTCGACCCTGGCCGCCGCCGCGGCCGGCAAGCGCATCCTGCTGGCCAACAAGGAATCGCTGGTACTGGCCGGCGAACTGCTGATGCGCCAGGCCGCGGCCGCCGGGGCCGAGATCATTCCGATCGACAGTGAGCACAGCGCGATCTTCCAGTGCCTGCGCTCCCGCGATGCGAGCCTCGATGGGGCCGGCGTGCGCCGGATCATCCTGACCGCCTCGGGCGGCCCGTTCCGTGGCCGCAGCCGTGAGCAGCTGGCCCAGGTCACACCGGCCCAGGCCGTGGCCCACCCGAAGTGGTCCATGGGCCCGAAGATCTCGGTGGATTCGGCGACGTTGATGAACAAAGGCCTCGAAGTCATCGAAGCCCACCATCTGTTCGGCGTGCCTGGCGAGCGCATCGACGTGCTGGTCCACCCGCAGAGCCTGGTGCATTCGCTGGTCGAATTCGTCGATGGCTCCACCCTGGCCCAGATGGGCCTGCCGGACATGCGTACCACCCTGGCCGTCGGCCTGGGCTGGCCGCAACGGATCGAATCCGGGGTCGGCGGGCTGGATCTGCTGACCCAGGGGCGGCTGGATTTCGAAGCCCCGGACACCGAGGCCTTCCCGTGCCTGACGCTGGCCTGGCAGGCGATGGCCGCCGGTGGCACCGCCCCGGCGATCCTCAATGCGGCCAATGAAGTCGCGGTTTCAGCGTTTCTTCAGGGGCGGGCAGCTTTCCTTGCCATTCCAGCGCTGGTCGCTAACGCTCTGTCAACACTGTCGAGCGAGTCCGCCGATACACTGGAGGGCCTGCTGACCGCCGATCAGCGCGCCCGCCAGATCACCCAAGCCGCCATCGACCACGCCTGAATGCCCCCTACGCCCCCTTACAGTGCTGATCACCATGGGTGATTTCATCGGATCCGTCTGGTGGATGATCGTCAGCCTTGGCCTGCTGGTGACCTTCCACGAGTTCGGTCACTACTGGGTGGCCCGCCGTTGCGGGATCAAGGTGCTGCGCTTCTCTGTCGGGTTCGGCAAGCCGCTGTGGTCGCGCCGCAACCGGGCCGGCACTGAATTCGCGATCGCCGCCATTCCGCTGGGCGGCTACGTGAAGATGCTGGACGAGCGCGAGGTCGAGGTGCACCCGGCCGAGCGCGGTCAGGCCTTCAACCACAAGACCGTGTGGCAGCGGATCGCGGTGGTCGCCGCCGGTCCGGCCGCCAACCTGATCCTGTGCATCGCCCTGCTGTGGGCGATGTTCGTGATCGGGAAACAGGATTATTCGGCCACCATCGGCCGCACCACCGGCATGGCCCAGACCGCTGGCCTGCAGGCCGGCGACCGTGTGGTCAAGGTCGATGGCCGCAGCGTGGCCACCGCCGGCGAGGCCAGCATGGCGCTGACCACGGCGGCGATGGATCGTCACGATGCCAAGGTCGAGGTCCTCGACGGTCTGGACCAGGTGCGGACCCGCACCCTGCCGCTGTCGCAGCTGCCGGCCGGCTTCGATGAACGCCGCGTGCCCCAGCTGACCGGGTTGAGCTGGCAGTTCTGGCTGCAGCCGGCGCTGGTGGACAAGGTCCTGCCCGACGCAGCCGCCCAGGGCGTGCTGGTGCCGGGCGACCTGATCGTGGCCGTGGACGGCCAGCGTATCGAAGGTGCCGACCAGGTGCCGGCGCAGATCGCCGCGCTCGGCCAGCGTGGCGGCCCCGGCATGATCGACGTCCTGCGCGGCGGCGAGCGGCTGGCGCTGGAGATCACCCCCCGCCAGGGCGTAGACGGCCGTGGCCAGCCGACCTGGCAGATCGGCATCGGTTTCCCGGAGACCCACGCCCCGGCCTACGACGCCGAACTCAAGTTCGGGCCGTTTGCGGCAGTGCCCGTGGCCCTGCGCGAAACCGCCCGGATGGCGGGCGATTCACTGGGGATGATGCGCCGCATCGTCACCGGCAACGCCTCGCTGCAGAACATCTCCGGCCCGGTCACCATTGCCCGGGTCGCCAATGTCTCGGCCAAACGCGGCCTGGACTGGTTCCTGTATTTCCTGGCCCTGCTGTCGCTGAGCCTGTGCATCATCAACCTGTTGCCCATCCCCATCTTGGACGGCGGGCACCTGCTGTATTACCTTATCGAGTTGGTCAAGGGCAGCCCGCTGAGCGAGCGCGCCATGGCTGCCGGGCAGTATGTGGGCCTGGCGCTGCTGGCCGGGCTGATGGGATTGGCGTTCTACAACGACATCCTCGGCCTGGTCCCGCGATGAACTTTTTTCCTTTTGTCGTCGTCTTATGCGCCGGCATCCCGCAATGTTGAAATCGACTCCAACCGGACGTGACATGACGCGACTCCCCAATCGCCGCCTGCTGGCCCTCGCACTCGTTGCCGGTTTCGGCGCGCCCGCCCTGGCGCAGGCAGCCGAGCCCTTCACCGTCAGCGACATCCGCGTGGATGGTCTCCAGCGCATCACCTCCGGTACCGTGTTCACCTACCTGCCGGTGGAACGTGGCGACACCATCACCGACAACAAGGTCGGTGAAACCATCCGTGCGCTGTACAAGACCGGCTTCTTCGAAGACGTCCAGCTGAACCGCCAGGGCGACATCCTCGTGGTCACGGTCAAGGAACGCCCGGCGATCAACAAGTTGACCGTCACCGGCAACAAGGACATCAAGAGCGACCAGCTGCTCAAGGGCCTGAGCGACATCGGCCTGACCGAGGGCGGCACCTTCGACCGCCTGAGCCTGGACCGCGTGACCCAGGAACTGCGCCGCCAGTACAACGACCGTGGCAAGTACAACGTCGACATCACCCCGACGGTGAGCCCGCTGGACCGCAACCGCGTGGACATCGCCATCGCGATCAAGGAAGGCAAGGCCGCCAAGATCCAGCACGTCAACCTGGTCGGCACCGAGAAGTTCCCGGCCAAGGACATCCTGGAAACCTGGGAATCCAAGGAGCACAACTGGGCCTCGTGGTACCGCCGCGATGACCAGTACTCCAAGGAAAAGCTGTCCGGCGATCTGGAAAAGCTCAACGGCTGGTACCTGGACCGCGGCTACGTGGATTTCAGCATCGATTCCACCCAGGTCTCGATCAGTCCCGACAAGCGCGACATGTTCATCACCGCCGGCGTGACCGAGGGTGAGCAGTACAAGATTTCCGAGATCAAGGTCACCGGCGACACCATCCTGCCGCAGGAAGATGTCGAGCGCATGGTGATCCAGAAGTCCGGCGACACCTTCTCGCGTGCGCTGCTGGAATTCAGCTCGGACCAGATCACCAATTCGCTGTCCAACATCGGTTACGCGTTCGCCAAGGTGAACCCGATCCCGACCAGCAACCGTGCCGACCGCACGGTGGCCATCAACATGCAGGTCGTTCCCGGCCCGCGCGTGTCGGTGCGCCGCATCACCTTCAAGGGCAACACCCGCACCTCCGACGAAGTGCTGCGTCGTGAAATGCGCCAGTTCGAGAACAGCTGGTACTCGCAGGCCGCGATCGACCGCTCCAAGATCCGTCTGCAGCGCTTGGGCTACTTCGAATCGGTGGACGTGGAAACGCCGCCGGTCACCGGCAGCAACGACCAGGTCGACGTGGTCTACAACGTCAAGGAAACCACCTCGGGCAGCTTCGTGTTCGGCCTGGGCTATTCGCAGTCCTACGGCATGACCACCTCGGTGCAGCTGTCGCAGAACAACTTCCTCGGCGGCGGCAACCGCGTGTCGGTCGAAGCCTCGCGCAGCAGCTACCTGCAGCGTTACGGCTTCAGCTACACCAACCCGTACTTCACCGATGACGGCGTCTCGCTGGGCTACAACCTGTCCTGGCGCGAACTGGATTACTCCGACTTCAACACCGCGCAGTACAACAGCACCAACGGTGCCGCGCAGGTGGTGTTCGGCGTGCCGATCACCGAGAACGACACCGTCTCGCTGATGGTGGGCATCGACAGCAACCAGATCACCACCTACCAGGGCTCGACCCCGCAGGCGATCATCGATTACATCGATGCCATCGGCCAGCGCACGTTCCATTCCTGGCGCACCGAGCTGGGTTGGGCGCGCGATACCCGCAACGACTACTTCATGCCGACCCGCGGTACCTACCAGCGCGTCGGCCTGGAAACCACGCTGCCGGGTTCGACCGTCGAGTACTACAAGCTGAACTATCAGTTCTCCAAGTACTGGCCGATCATCCCGCAGCTGGTCATCAACACCCGCGCCGAAGTGGGTTACGGCGACAGCTACGGCAATGACACCACCCGCGTGATCACCAACCCGGATGGCAGCACCCGCGTGGTGACCGCCTCGGGCCTGCCGTTCTACGAGAACTTCTACGCCGGTGGTACCAACTCGGTGCGTGGTTTCGAGGACAACACCCTTGGCCCGCGTTCGGAACCGACCCTGAGCTACAACCGCGGCCAGCCGCTGGGTGGCTCGCTGAAGACCGTCGGTTCGGTGGAAGCCTACTTCCCGCGCCTGTTCGACAGCCCCTCGGCCCGCATCTCGGCCTTCGTGGACTTCGGCAACGTGTACACCGGCGTGGACAACTTCAAGGCCAACGAACTGCGCGTGTCCACCGGTGTGGCCCTGCTGTGGCGCGCCCCGGTCGGCCCGATCTCGATCAGCTACGCCTTCCCGTTGAAGAAGGAAGATGGCGACGAAGTCGAGCGTCTGCAATTTACGTTTGGCGGTCAGTTCTGACGAACTGCTTCGCAGTTCGTCCGCGCATTCCACCTCATCCCCGCGCCTTCGGCGCGCCCCCTTCAACAGAAGGGGGCTCTCCACCAGACGCGGTACGCATTCGCCGGGCATTGCCCGGCGTTTTCGTTTTGGGGGTGTGACCGATCGTTGCTCAATGCCGATTTGGGGTGGGACCGATCGTTGCTCAATGCCGATTTGGGGTGGGACCGATCGTTGCTCAATGCCGATTTGGGGTGGGACCGCTCCTTGGTCCGTGCCGATTTTGGTAGGTACCGACCGTTGGTCGGTACGAACCTCCGGGATCAACGAGAGCCGGCCAGCGGCCGGCACTACCCTGCCGCGCGCGTTGAACCATCGGGGGGCGTGGCGGGTAGTACCGACCGTCGGTTGGTGCCGATTTTGGCAGGTACCGACCGTTGGTCGGTACGAACCTCCGGGATCAACGAGCGCCGGCCAGCGGCCGGCACTACCATCCGCGCTCGCATGACACTGTCGGGAGCCGCAACAAACCGACCCACCCCAAAACCCCCGCCCCGCATGACCGTTTCGGCAGCACACGGTAAACTCCCCCGGTGAACACTCCTACCTATACCGCCCAGCAACTCGCCGAGCAGTTTGGCCTGCAGGTCCATGGTGATGGCAGCACCGCCATCCATGGCGTGGCTACGCTCGCCCATGCCGGCCCCGGCCAGCTCACCTTCCTGGCCAATCCGCGCTACCGCGCGCAGCTGGCCGACAGCCAGGCGGCCATCGTCGTGCTGCGCGCCGAGGATGCCGAGGCCGCGCCCGGCGCCGCCCTGGTCGCCAAGGACCCGTACACCACGTTCGCCAAGATCGCCGCCCTGTTCGACATCGCACCGCCGCGCGCCCCGGGCATCCACCCCAGCGCCTGCATCGATCCGGACGCCCAGGTCGCCGCCAGCGCCCACATCGGGCCGTTCGTCACCATCGGCGCGCGCAGCGTCGTCGGTGAGAACTGCATCGTCGGCCCCGGCAGCATCATCGGCGAAGACTGCACCCTGGATACCGGCTGCGAACTGATCGCCCGCGTCACCCTGGTCACCCGCGTCAAGCTCGGCAAGCGCGTGCGCATCCATCCCGGCGCCGTGCTGGGTGCCGATGGCTTCGGCCTGGCCATGGATGCCGGCCACTGGATCAAAGTGCCCCAGCTCGGCGGCGTGCGCATCGGCGACGACTGCGAAATCGGCGCCAACACCTGCGTGGATCGCGGCGCGCTGGAAGACACCGTGCTCGAAAACGACGTGCGCCTGGACAACCTCGTGCAGGTCGCCCACAACGTCCAGATCGGCGCCCACTCGGCCATCGCCGGCTGCACCGGCATCGCCGGCAGCGCCAAGATCGGCCGCTACTGCCTGCTGGGCGGCGCCGTCGGCGTCGTCGGTCACCTCGAAATCTGCGACAAGGTCGTCATCACCGGCAAATCGGTGGTGCGCAACTCCATTCATGAGCCGGGCGAGTATTCCTCCGGCACCCCACTGACCGACAACCGCACGTGGCGTAAAAATGCCGCGCGCTTCAAGCAGCTCGATGCGCTCGCCCGGCGCATCCTGTCTGTGAGCAAGGAGAAGGAATGAGCAACAACCAGAATCTGCCGGACATCAACCAGATCCAGCAGTTGATCCCGCACCGTTATCCGTTCCTGCTGGTGGACAAGGTGATCTCGCTCGATTTCGAGAACCGGAAGATCGTCGCCACCAAGAACGTCAGCATCAACGAGCCGTTCTTCCAGGGCCACTTCCCGGGCCAGCCGATCATGCCAGGCGTGCTGATCATCGAAGCCATGGCCCAGGCCGGCGGCGTGCTCACCCAGCTCACCCTGGGCCGCGATGCGCAGTCCAAGCTGTTCTACATGGTGAAGGTCGACAAGGCGCGCTTCAGCAAGCAGGTCGTGCCCGGCGACGTGCTGGAAATGCACGTGGAGATCAAGCGCGTGATCCGCAACATGGCGGTGTACGACTGTGTGGCCAAGGTCGATGGCGAAATCGTCGCCTGCGCCGAAGTGCTGTGCGCCGGCACCCGCGAATGATCCAGGCAGGAGATCTGCAATGACTGACAACGCCCCTCTCATCCACCCCACCGCGGTCATCGACCCGTCGGCGACGCTGGCTGCGGATGTGCGCGTGGGTGCGTTCTGCCTGATCGGTGCGGACGTGGAGATCGGTGCCGGCACCGAGATCGGTCCGCACTGCTCGATCCACGGCCCGACCCGGATCGGCCGCAACAACCGTTTCATCGGCCATGCCGCGATCGGTGGCGAGCCGCAGGACAAAAAGTACAAGGCCGAACGCACGGAACTGGTGATCGGCGATGACAACGTCATCCGCGAATTCGTCACCATCAACCGCGGCACCGCCGGTGGCGGTGGCATCACCACGGTCGGCAACGACAACTGGATGCTGGCCTACACCCACGTGGCGCATGACTGCCACGTCGGCAACCACTGCGTGTTCTCCAACAACACCACGCTGGCCGGCCACGTCACCGTGGGCGATTACGTGATCATCAGCGGCTTCGCCGGTGCGCATCAGTTCTGCCGCATCGGTGCCCACGCCTTCCTCGGCATGGGCGCGCTGACCAACGGCGACGTTCCGCCGTTCACCATGGTCGGCAGCGATAGCCTGGGCCGCCCGCGCGGCATCAACAGCGAAGGCCTCAAGCGCCGCGGCTTCGATGCCGAGCGCATCGCCAGCATCAAGCGCGCCTACCGCACGCTGTACGTGGCCGGCCTGCCGCTGGCCGAAGCCAAGGTGCAGCTGGCCGAGCAGGCCACCCACAGCGCCGACGTGAAGGACCTGCTGGACTTCATCGAAAGCGCCGAGAGGCCTCTGCTGCGATGACGGCTCCAGGCGGGCACACCCCGGGCAAGACGACCGCCGAGATCATTCCACTCGCTGCGATGGCCACCAGCGTTGAACAGACGCTGGCCGTGCGCACCTCCGAGCGCCCGGTGCGGATCGCCCTGGTCGCCGGTGAAGCCTCCGGCGACCTGCTCGGTGCCGGCCTGATCCGCGAATTGCGCCTGCGCTTCCCGAATGCCGAATTTGCCGGCATCGGCGGCGATGCCATGCGCAGCGCCGGCTGCCAGACCTGGTTCGACGCCAGCGAGCTGGCGGTGATGGGCCTGACCGAAATCCTGCGCCACCTGCCGCGCCTGCTCAAACTGCGCCGCGAGTTCCGCGCGCGTGCGCTGGAGTGGCAGCCGGACGTGTTCATCGGCATCGACGCGCCCGACTTCAACCTCGGCGTCGAGCGCTGGCTGAAGGAGCGCGGCGTCCGCACCGTCCATTACGTCAGCCCCTCCGTCTGGGCCTGGCGCGAGAAGCGCGCCGAGAAGATCGGGGCCAGCGCCGACCTGGTGCTGTGCCTGTTCCCGATGGAACCGCCGATCTACGCCAAGCACGGCATCGACGCCCGCTTCGTGGGCCATCCGATGGCCGATGACATCCCGCTGCACAATGATCGCGAACAGGCGCGTGCCGAGCTCGGCCTGCCCTCCAACGCGAAGGTGCTGGCGGTACTGCCCGGCAGCCGCCTGGGGGAAATCGGCAAGCTCGGCGAACCGTTCTTCGAAGCGGCCTGGCAGGTCTCCGAACGCATCCCCGGCCTGCACGTGGTGGTTCCGGCCGCCAACGCCGCCTGCCGCCAATTGATCAGCGAGCAACTCTCCGCCTCGGCGCTGCCGGTTGCGCATTCGCACCTGCTCGACGGCAACGCGCGCACCGCGATGATCGCCGCCGACGTGGTCGTGCTCGCCTCCGGTACCGCCACCCTGGAGACGATGCTGGTCAAACGCCCGATGGTGGTCGGCTACCGCGTGGCCGAACTCACCTACCGCATCGTCAAGGCGCTGGGCCTGCTCAAGGTCGACCGCTTCGCCCTGCCCAACATCCTCGCCGGCAAGGACCTTGCCCCGGAGCTGATGCAGCACGACTGCACCCCGGACAAACTGGCCGCCGCCATCCTGCAGTGGTTCGACCACCCCCAGCGCGTGATCGACCTGCAGGACACCTACGAGCGCCTGCACCTGCAATTGCGGCGCGACGCCTCCGCCCGTGCCGCCGACGCCGTCACCGATCTGCTCGAACGCGGCCCCCACCACGGCCGCGCCGCATGAGCCGACGCCACGCCGCAGCCGCCTCCCTGGCCCTGTTCGACGGCGCCGCCCTGGCCACCGTCGCCCCGCGCTACGTGGCCGGCGTGGATGAAGCCGGCCGTGGCCCGCTGGCCGGCCCCGTGGCCGTCGCCGCCGTGGTGTTCTGCCCCGACCGCCCACGCCTCAACGGCCTGGACGACTCCAAGCAGCTCACCGCGGCCCGCCGCGACCAGCTCTACGACAAGATCCTCGACCGTGCCCTGGCCTGGCACGTGGTGATGGTGGACGTCGGCGAAATCGACGCCCTCAACATCTACCAGGCCACGATGCTCGGCATGCGCCGCGCCGTCGAAGGCGTCGCCCACGTCGCCCAGTTCGCCCGGATCGACGGCAACGTCGTCCCCAAAGGCCTGCCCTGCCCGGCCCAGGCCCTGATCGGCGGCGACGCCCTCGACCGCGCCATCATGGCCGCCTCGATCCTCGCCAAAGTCAGCCGCGACCGCTTCATGCAGACCCTGCACGACGCCCACCCCGAATACGGCTTCGACCAGCACAAAGGCTACGGCACCCCCGCCCACCTCGCCGCCCTGCGCAGCCACGGCCCCTGCCCCCAGCACCGCCGCAGCTTCGCCCCCGTGCGCGCGTGCCTGGAACCCGACCGCAGCAGCGTTCCCGCCTGAGTGATGCCGTTGCCGGGCACCGCCCCGCACGGCTGCAGCGCATGACGGGTGCCATGGGAAACCTGAACCCCAGCGCCAACCCGCGCCCCCGCAACACCCCTGTCAAGCCTTGTTAGCGACCACCGCCACCGCTACCCTGACCGGGCATCACATTGGTTCGGCATGTCCACTTCCCGTTTCGTACATCTCCACGTCCACACCGAATTTTCGCTGGCGGATTCGACCATCCGTGTCCCGGCGAAGCCGGATCAGGCTGACCCGAAGAAAGCCAAGCAGGCCAACCTGCTCAGCCGCGCGGTCGAACTGAAGCTGCCCGCGCTGGCAGTGACGGATCTCAACAACCTGTTCGCGCTGGTCAAGTTCTACAAAGCCGCCGAAACCGTGGGCATCAAGCCCATCGCCGGTGCGGACATCATGATCGCCGAAGAAGGCATGACGCCCTGGCGCATGACCCTGCTCTGCCGCGACCGCGAAGGCTACCTCAGCCTCTCCCGGCTGCTGACCCGCGCCTGGATGGAAGGCCATCGCCCCGAAGGCGGCGTCGCCGTCCACCCGGAGTGGCTCAAAGCCGGCTGCCACAACCTGTTCGCACTGGCCGGCCGCGACAGTCTCGCCGGTCGCCTCGCCGGCGACGGCCGCCACGATCTGGCCGAGCAACAGCTCGCCGACTGGCAGCGCGTGTTCGGTGACGGCCTGCACCTGGAGCTGACCCGCACCGGCCGCGATGGCGAAGAAGCCTTCAACCAGTTCGCCCTGCAGGCCGCCGGCCAGCGCGGCCTGCCGGTGATCGCCAGCAACGATGTGCGCTTCCTGCAGCCGGAAGACTTCAGCGCCCACGAAGCGCGCGTGTGCATTTCATCCGGCCGCGTGCTGGACGATCCCAAACGCCCGCGCGATTACAGCGACCAGCAGTACCTCAAGTCCGCCGAGGACATGTGCGCGCTGTTCGCCGACATTCCCGACGCGATCGACAACACCCTGGCGCTGGCCGAACGCTGCAACATCGAGATGCGGCTGGGCACCTACTTCCTGCCCAACTATCCGGTCCCCGAAGAGGAAACCCTCGACAGCTGGATCTGCAGCGAATCGCGCAAGGGCCTGGAAGCACGCCTCGAAAAGAACCCGCTGGCACCGGGCAAGACCCGCGCCGATTACTTCGAGCGCCTCGAATTCGAACTGGCGACCATCATCAAGATGGGGTTCCCCGGCTACTTCCTGATCGTGGCCGACTTCATCCAGTGGGGAAAGAACCAGGGCATTCCGATCGGGCCCGGCCGTGGTTCCGGTGCCGGCTCGCTGGTGGCCTGGGCGCTGCAGATCACCGATCTGGATCCGATCCCGTACAACCTGCTGTTCGAGCGGTTCCTCAACCCCGAACGCGTGTCGATGCCCGACTTCGACATCGACTTCTGCATGGACCGCCGCGATGAGGTCATCGACTACGTCGCGCGCAAGTACGGACGCGACCGCGTCAGCCAGATCATCACCTACGGCACCATGGCGGCCAAGGCCGTGGTCCGCGATTCCGGCCGCGTGCTCGGCTTCCCGTACGGTCTGGTCGACGGCGTCTCCAAGCTGATCCCGAACATCCTGGGCATCTCGCTCAAGGATGCGATGGGCGAAGGCAAGGATTCGGAAATGGCCTCGCCGGAGCTGATCCAGCGCTACCAGAACGAAGACGACGTCCGCGACCTGATCGACCTGGCGCGCCAGCTGGAAGACCTCACCCGCAACGCCGGCAAGCATGCCGGTGGCGTGGTGATCGCACCGGAACCGCTGGCCGAATTCTGCCCGCTGTTCGCCGAACATGACGAAGGCGGCCGCGGCCGCAACCCGGTCACCCAGTTCGACAAGAACGACGTCGAAGAAATCGGCCTGGTGAAGTTCGACTTCCTCGGCCTGCGCACGCTGACGATCATCGACTGGGCGGTCAAGGCGATCAACAAGCGCCATGAACGCGCCGGCATTCCGCCGGTGGACATCACCGCGCTGCCGCTGGATGACGTGGCCACCTACAAGGACATCTTCGCCAACGGCAATACCGGCGCGGTGTTCCAGTTCGAATCCTCGGGCATGCGCCGCCTGCTGAAAGACGCACGCCCTGACCGCTTCGAAGATCTCATCGCGCTGGTGTCGCTGTACCGCCCCGGCCCGATGGACCTGATTCCCTCCTTCAACGCGCGTAAGCACGGGCAGGAAGAAATCATCTATCCCGATCCGCGCACCGAAGCGATCCTGAAAGACACCTACGGCATCATGGTGTACCAGGAGCAGGTGATGCAGATGGCGCAGATCGTCGGCGGATACTCGCTGGGCGGCGCCGATCTGCTGCGCCGTGCGATGGGCAAGAAGGTGCCGGCCGAAATGGCCAAGCACCGCGAGATCTTCCGCGAAGGCGCGGCCAAGGACGGTGTCGTCGAAGCCAAGGCCGACGCGATCTTCGACCTGATGGAGAAGTTCGCCGGCTACGGCTTCAACAAGTCGCACGCCGCTGCCTACGCGCTGGTCAGCTATCAGACCGCCTGGCTCAAGCGTCATTACCCGGCCGAGTTCATGGCCGCCACGCTGTCCTCGGACATGGACAACACCGACAAGGTGGTCGGCTTCCTCGCCGAAGTGCGCAACCTCGGCCTGACCGTGCTGCCGCCGCGCGTGAACGAATCGGCGTACATGTTCGAAGCCTCCAGCGCCGACACCATCGTGTACGGCCTGGGCGCGATCAAGGGCGTCGGCCAGGGCGCGTGCGAAGCGATCGTGGAAGAACGCCAGCGTGGCGGCCGCTATGCGTCGCTGCTGGATTTCTGCATGCGTGCCGAATCGGGCAAGCTCAACCGCCGCACGCTGGAAGCGATGATCAACTGCGGCGCGATGGACGGGCTCGGCAAGAACCGCGCCTCGCTGATGCTGCAGCTGCCCGAGGTCCTCAAGGCCACGGACCAGATGGCGCGCGAAAAGGCCTCCGGCCAGAACTCGCTGTTCGGCGCACCCGATCCGGTCAGCACGGCGATGCAGCTGGAGCTGCCCGAAGCCAAGGAGTGGGCGCTGGGCCAGCTGCTGGAAGGCGAGCGCGAAACGCTGGGCTTCTACCTCAGTGGCCATCCGTTCGATCCCTACGCCGACGACGTCAAGGAACTGGTCGGTACCGACCTGGGCAAGCTCGAAAAGCTGATCCCGCCGGCACGCCCGAGCAAGGACGGAGAGAAGCGTGCCTGGCGCCAGGAAACGCCGGTGATCCTGGCCGGCCTGGTGGTCGGCGTGCGCCGCAAGGGCGAAAGCCAGATCTTCATGCAGCTCGAAGACGGCAAGGGTCGCGTGGAATGCAGCGCCTTCACCGATGGCCTGGCCGAGTTCGGCCACCTGATGACCAAGGACCGCATCCTGGTGGTCAAGGGCGGCCTGCGCGAAGACGAGTTCAACGGCGGCTACGCGCTGCGCATCCGCCAGGTCTGGGATTACGAAGACATCTGCGCCAACTACGCCACGCGCCTGTCGCTGCGGGTGGACCTGCGCCAGGACGGCGCGGTGTGGAACCGCATCAACGCCCTGCTCGACCGGCATCGCCCGGGCCGCACACCGCTGCGCCTGGACCTGCTGCTCGGTTCGGAGCAGGGCCCCGTGGCCGGCATGCTCGACGTTGCCGGCGAGATCGCCGTGCGCGTGGACAGCCAACTGGTCGACGCCCTGCGCGCCGATCCCGCGGTCCGCACGGTGAAAGTGCGCTACAGCCCACCGTGGGCGAACTGATCCTTTTTTCTGTTGCAACACAGGTGTTTTGTTTTGATCAAGCGTTTTGCCGTGCTGCTGAGTGCAGCCGTCGCCCTCACCGGCTGTGCCGGCCCCGCCCAGACCTTCGAGATCGACAACCCGGGCGCCACGCCGCTGACCCTGCGCATCGACGGCAACGAACTGCCGATCGCCGCGCACGCCTCGCGCCCGGTCAAGCTCAAGCCCGGTGAGCATCACCTGCAGACCGATCAGCTCGGCGACGTGCGCTTCATCGTCTACGCCAGCGGCAAGGGCGGGTTGATCAACCCGACCCTGGCCGAGTACGTGATCGCCAACGAGATCTACGTCACCAGCGAAGACAAGCTGCAGAACTTCGGCAGCCTGGACAAGCAGATCGAGCTGGGCGGAGTGACCTTCCAAGGGCCGTACCAGAGCACCCACGGCCTGTTCATCGACAAGGCGTGGAGCTTCGGCGTCCGCGAGCCGTTCCCGGAGGTGCAGACCGTGGCCCACGTGGACGCCAGCGGCGGCCGGATCAACGCCAAGATCTTCACCGCCCCGGATTTCATCGCCTACGTCGAAGCAGGCATGGGCCAGCCCGGTGCTTACGCACGCCAGCAGCCCCAGGGCTACGTCGCGCCCGCCTACGCGCTGGAAGCCGCCCCGACCGCATTGCCCGCGCTGGACCCGGCCTTCGAGGCCCATGCCGGCCCGCTGCGCGAGCTGTACACGCGCTACCTGCATGCCACCACCGCAGATGCGCAGCTGCAGCTCCAGCAGGAGGCCTTCCAGGCGCAGATGGCGTTCACCGCCGCCACCGCACGGCTGGGCTCGGGTCTGCCCAAGGAGGCCAACGAGGGCTACAACACCTTCGTGAAGACCCGCAGCACGCTGATGGGCAGCGCGGCGCTGGTCGTCCCCTGAGCTGACTGGCGCGCATGGCCCCGCTGCGCTACCGTCGGTTTCCAGACGACGGCGTACGGGGCTTTTCGGCGCATTCGGCTACACTTTCCCTCTTTTCTTCACGACGGTTTCCGATGAATCCGAACTACCTCGACTTCGAGCAACCCATCGCTGATCTGGAGGCGAAGATCCAGGAACTGCGCAGCGCCAGCGCCGGACCTGCGGTCAATGTCGAGGCCGAGGTCAATGCCCTGCAGGACAAGCTGCGGGTGCGCACTGCACAGATCTTCCGCAACCTGACCTCCTGGCAGGTGCTGCAGCTGGCCCGGCATCCGTCCCGCCCGTATACCGAGGACTACATCCGCATCATCTGCGATGAGTTCCAGGAACTGGCCGGCGACCGCGCGTTCGCCGACGACAAGGCGATCATCGGCGGCCTGGCCCGCATCGGTGGCCGCTCGGTGATGCTGATCGGCCATCAGAAGGGCCGCGACACCAAGGAAAAGATCAAGCGCAACTTCGGCATGCCCAAGCCGGAGGGCTACCGCAAGGCGCTGCGCCTGATGAAGATGGCCGAACGCTTCGGCCTGCCGGTGTTGACCCTGATCGACACCGCCGGCGCCTGGCCGGGCATCGATGCCGAATCGCGCGGCCAGTCCGAAGCGATCGCACGCAACCTGATGGAAATGGCCGAACTGAAGGTGCCGGTGGTCTGCACGGTGATCGGTGAAGGCGGTTCGGGTGGCGCACTGGCACTGGGTGTGGGCGACCGCACCGTGATGCTGGAGTACAGCGTGTACTCGACCATCAGCCCGGAAGGCTGCGCCTCGATCCTGTGGAAGGACCCGGCCAAGGCCAAGGACGCCGCCGAACAGCTCGGCCTGACCGCCCCGCGCCTGAAGAGCCTGGGCCTGGTGGACAAGGTCCTGCGCGAGCCCACCGGTGGCGCCCACCGCAACCCGAACCAGATGGCCAAGCGCCTCAAGGCCGTGCTGCTCAACGAGCTGGACGTGCTGGAGAAGCTGCCGGTCGATGAGCTGCTGCAGAAGCGCTACGAGCGCCTGCGCAGCTATGGGACCTACGAAGTGGCCTGATCAGGCTGCGGCGCAGACGAAAAAGCCGGACGCGCAGGCGTCCGGCTTTTTTTCTGGACGGTGGGTGGTGCCGGCGGCCAGAATCGTCGTGGATCGCTCAGAACGGCTTGGCGATCACCAGCCACACCACGCCGATGAACAGCACCAGCGGCAATTCGTTGAACCAGCGCAGCGCACGCGAGGACGGCAGCAGCTTGCCTTTCACCGCGCCTTTCAGCAGCCGCCCGGTCCACGAGTAATAGACCAGCAGCAGCACCACCAGGCCGAGCTTGGCATGCAGCCAGCCCGCCGCACCGGGCGCGACCATGGTCGGGAAATCCGGAATCACGCGGTAGCCCAGCCACAGCACCACGCCCAGGATCAGCGCGAGGCCGAACATCATGTGGCCGAACTTGTACAGGCGCAGGCCCATCAGCTGCAGCCGCTCGGTCACCGGCAGCTGGCCGGCCGTCTCGCTGAGGTTGACCAGGATCCGGGGCAGATAGAACACCGCCGCCATCCACGCCACCACGAACAACAGGTGGAAGGTCTTGACCCAGTAGTAGGACTGCATGTGCTTGCTCCGGCGGCTGGCATGGGTTGGCCGCCATTCTCGCATGCCCGGCACGGCCACCCGATGGGTGGCGGGCGCGACCCATCGCCACACCTCCCCTACGCATCCACGCGCGCCACACCGTACGATAAGCGCCGCTTTCACCCACGTGCACATCCCCATGGACAAAACCTACGACGCCGCCTACTTCCAGCGCTGGTACCAGCCTGACCAGACCGGTGGCGCCGCGCGCCTGGCGCGCAAGGTGGCGCTCGCCGTGGCCAGCGCCGAGTACTACCTGGAACGCCCGATCCGCAGCGTGCTCGATATCGGCTGTGGCGAAGGCGCCTGGCGTGCCCCGCTGCTCAAACTGCGCCCCCGCGTGCAGTACCTGGGCTTTGACAGCAGTGATTACGCCGTGCACCGCTACGGCCGCAGCCGCAACCTGCACCCGGCCAAGGTCGGCGATTTCGCCTGGCTGCGCCCGTGCGCACCGGTGGATCTGCTGATCTGCTCGGACGTGATGCATTACGTGCCCAGCCGCGAGCTGCGCCCGGCACTGGAAGGCTTTGCCGAACTGACCGCCGGCGTGGCGTTCCTGGAAGCGTTCACTGGCGAGGATGACTTCGATGGCGACCACGAAGGCTTCCAGCCGCGCCCGGCGCGCTGGTACCGCAGCCAGCTCAAGCGGGTTGGCTTCACCGCCCTGGGCTCGCACTGCTGGCTGTCACCCGCACTGGCCGGACACGCGGCTGCGCTGGAACGCGGCACGCCTTGAGTCTCGATAACAATTGAGACAGGACCCGCATTAACGCGCCCGCGCGACGGGTGCGCTATGCTGCGCGGCAACATAAGACCATACATATTGGACGTCATGCTATATCAGCTGCATGAGTTGACCCGCAACCTGCTCGCCCCGTGGGTGCACCAGGCCCAGGCCAACGCGAAGTTCTTCGCCAATCAAGGTCATTGGTGGTCGCAGATGCCCGGCGCGGATCGCCTGGCCGCTGTGAACGAGCTGTTCCACCGCATTGGCAAGGATTACGAGAAGCCCGAATGGGGCATCAACGAAATCGACGTCGAGGGCGAGCGCGTGCCGATCGTCGTCCACGAAGAGATCAGCAAGCCGTTCTGCAAACTGCTGCGCTTCAAGCGCCACAGCAATGAAGCCGACCAGCTGCACACCATGCTCAACCAGCCGTTCGTGCTGGTGGTGGCGCCGTTGTCCGGCCACCACGCCACGCTGCTGCGCGATACCGTGCGCACCCTGCTGCGCGATCACCGCGTGTACGTGACCGACTGGGTCGATGCGCGCATGGTGCCGGGCAGCGAAGGCGAGTTCGGGCTGGAGGATTACATCGCCTATGTGCAGGAATTCATCCGCCACCTCGGTGCGGAAAAGCTGCATGTGATCAGCGTCTGCCAGCCGACCGTGCCGGTACTGGCCGCCGTCTCGCTGATGGCCAGCCGTGGCGAAACCACGCCGCGGTCGCTGGTGATGATGGGCGGCCCGATCGATGCGCGCTGCAGCCCGACCGCGGTCAACAACCTGGCCACGCAGAACCCGATGTCGTGGTTCGAGAACAACGTCATCCACACCGTGCCGGCCACCTTCCCGGGCGCGGGCCGCCGCGTGTACCCGGGCTTCCTGCAGCACGCCGGGTTCCTGTCGATGAACCCGAGCCGCCACTTCAGTTCGCACTGGGATTTCTATGCCGACCTGGTCAAGGGCGACATGGAAGATGCCGACGCGCACCGTCGTTTCTACGACGAGTACAACGCGGTGCTCGACATGCCGGCCAAGTACTACCTGGACACGATCCGCGTGGTCTTCCAGGAATTCCTGCTGCCGCGCGGCGAGTGGTACGTGCAGGGTGAACGCGTGGATCCCAGCGCGATCACCGGCACCGCACTGCTGAGCATCGAAGGCGAGCTGGACGATATCGCCGGCCTCGGCCAGACCGAAGCGGCGCAGGACCTGTGCACCGGCATTCCGGCCGCGCATCGCGAGCATTTCATCGTCGAAGGTGCTGGCCACTACGGCATTTTCAGCGGCCGCCGCTGGCGCGAAACGGTCTACCCCAAGGTGCGCGATTTCTTCGCGGCCCATGCGCAGACCGTGGCCAGCAAGCCGAAAAAGGCCGCGAAGATCGCGAGCAACGTGACGCCGTTGCGCCGTAAAGCGGGCTGACGCCAACGCGATATGCGGTAGTGCCGGCCGCTGGCCGGCTCCACGCAACGCAGAACGAAACCAGGTAGTGCCGGCCGCTGGCCGGCTGCACTTTCATCCAGCAGCTTGGGGAGCCGGCCAGCGGCCGGCACTACCGGATCATCGGGTTCTGCAGCGCCGGTAGGTGACGACCGTTGGTCGTCACCCTCGCCATCCTCGTGTCCCGTTTACAGCCGCACCAGCAGATGCTTGGCCATCATCCCGTGCAGGTGACCGATGCCGCGGGCCAGGTGCAGCGTCGCGAACAGCAGCAGCACGCCGATGATCGCCAGCAGCGGTGTGACCCAGATCGGCAGCATCTGGATGCCGTCGATGTGGATGCCCACGTAGTCACTGGAGAACAGCGCCGCCACCGGTGTCCAGATGAAGCCGATCGAGGTCGACAACAGCGTGGTGGCGATCGTGAAGTAGACGATGCCCAGCGGCAGCATCAGCACGAAGTACAGCAGGGTCAGCCAGGTGCGGCCATCGGTGAACATGTCACCGATCCGCTGCAGCCAGCTGCGGCTGCGGTCGGAATAGGTCGGCCGGCGCGGCATGCGCTCACCGAGCAGGGCTTCGACCAATCGCCCTTCCAGCAGCGACAGACCGCGCACCGAGCCGAAGAACAACACCGCCACGGGAATGCCGATGATCAGCACCATCAGGCCCAGCGACAGCGACAGGCCGGTGACCACCCAGGTGAAGAAGAACGTACCGGTGGCCAGCGACAGGAGCATGTAGAACAGCGCGCCATAGGTGCGTGCCTCCAGCGCCACACCGAAGAAGCGGGCCAAGGCCGAGCGTGGCTTGGGCGGCGCCTGCGGCGGTGCCGTTTGCGCGCCAGCGCTGACCGGCGCTGCACGTCGGATCGGTGCCGCACCCGCGCTCGGCGTGCGCAGCGCACGGTTCACGGTGATTTCCGTTTCGCGGTAGATCTCGGCCACTTCTTCCGGCGCACCGTAACTGCCGGCCACATCGGCGATCACCTCGGCCTCGCTGCGGCCCGGCTGTGCGGCCAGCTCCGAGCGCAGGTACTCCTCGGCGTCGTACAGGGCGTCCTGCACCATCGCCGGATCGGCGTCGTGCAACGCCGCGCGCAGCTGTGCCAGATACGCCGGGATGGTGGTCGGCAAGGCCCGACCTGCCACGGATTCGATGTTCATGCGGTTACCCCTTCCAGGACGGAATCGACGGAATCACGGGTGGCACGCCATGCGGCGGTCCAGTGGCTGAGCACTTCACGCCCCGTGTCATTGATGCGGTAGTAGCGACGCGGCGGACCCGCCACCGACGGTTCAACATGGCTTTCCAGCAACCCGGCCCCTTCCAGGTTGCGCAGCACCGGGTAGAGCGCGCTCTGCTTGCCGCTCAGCACGCCCTCACCGACCCGCTCCAGCTCCTTGGCGATCAGGTAGCCGTACAGCGGCTCACCGGCCTTGGCCAGCACCGCCAGCAAGGCCAGGGAGACCGTGCCGGAGCTGAGCTCTTTCTGGAATTTCTTGAGGTGGACCTCGTGGTCGCTCATGACGGTCTCCGCTAGCGTGGAGTCCACACTAGTCCGAAGTTCGCTATAGCGGATGTGTCGTTAGTCACCGTGCCGCAGGACATCCCCTGGCTGGCCGTAGCCGGTGCGCTTCGCGCACAATCCGGCACTCCCTTCCTGAACGGGTCTGCCATGTCGCCACGTCGTCCTGCCCTGCTCACCCTCGCCCTGGCCTGCCTGCTCCCCGGCCTGGTCAGCGCGGCCACGCCTTACCGCAGCCCGCAGCAGATCCTGGACGCGTCGCCGGACAGCGACTGGCGCACGCCCGACCCGGCCAACCTGCTGTACATGAACCTGCCCGCCGGCCGCGTCATCATCGAACTGGCCCCGGCGTTCGCGCCGCAGCACGTGGGCAACATCCAGACCCTGGCCCACGAGCATTTCTGGGATGGCGAGAGCATCTACCGCGCGCAGGACAACTTCGTGGTGCAGTTCGGCGATGCCGATGCCGACGATGCCGCCAAGGCAAAGCCGCTCGGCAGCGCCAAGCGCACGCTCCCGGCCGAATTCCAGCGTGACAGCAAGGGGCTGAAGGTGAGCCTCCTGCCCGACCGTGATGGCTGGGCCGACCAGACCGGCTTCGTCGACGGCTTCCCGGTGGGCCAGGATCGCAAGGACGGCAAGACCTGGCTGGCGCATTGCTATGGCGCGCTGGGCGCCGGCCGCAACAACGAGGAAGACAGCAGCATCGGTGCCGAACTGTACGTCGTGACCGGGCAGTCGCCGCGTCAGCTGGACCGCAACATCACCGTGGTCGGCCGCGTGCTGCAGGGCATGGAGCTGCTCAGCGCGCTGCCACGTGGCCCGGCCCCGATGGGCTTCTACGCCGATCCGGCGCAGCGTACGGCGATCCAGTCGATCCAGCGTGCCAGCGATGTACCGGCCGCGGAACGCCCCAAGCTGCAGGTGCTGCGCACGGACTCCAGGACCTTTGCCGATGCGACCGAAGCGCGCCGCAACCGCGTCGATGATTTCTACAAGCGCCCGGCCGGCCACATCGACCTGTGCAACATCCCGGTGCCGGTGCGGTAAGGCCGAGCCACCGGCGCGGTGAACGTGCATGGGGGTGGACATGCCCGTCCCGGTCGCGCCGGCCGCTGGCCGGCTGATCGCCTCCGCAGAGGCGATCTCTATCGCTTCTGGGACACCGCCACACTGCCGAGAATGAGCACGCCCGCCACGACCATCGCGCCAGTCACCGGTTCGCCCAGGAACAGCCACGCGAACAGCGCGCCGAACATCGGCACCAGGTAGGTCACAGTCGAGGCACGGGCCGGACCGATGCGGGCGATCAGGCGGTAGAACATCAGGAACGCCAGGCCGGTGCAGACCACGCCCAGCGCAATCGCGCAGGCCCAGGACAGCATCGGGATCGGGGCGGTCGGCCAATGGGTCAGCGCCATCGGCAGCAGCAGGATCGCCGCGCAGCCGAGCGTGGCACCGGCCGAGGCCGCCGGTGGCAGGCCGGTCATGTGGCGCTTCACCAGATTGACGCCCAGGCCATACAACAGCGCGGCCAGGGCACCGGCCATCACCGCCGCACCGATGCTCAGACCGGACACTTTGGCCGTGGCCAACACCACCACCCCGGCGAAGCCGACCAGCAGGGCGATCGCGCGGCGCATGCCGATCTTTTCGCCGAAGATCAGGAACGCGATCAGCGCGGCGAACAGCACGGTCATCGCATTGCAGATCGCACCGATCGCGGCCGGAGCGCGTTGTGCGGCCCAGGCGAACAGCACGAACGGGATGGCCGAGTTGATCAGCCCGATCGGCGCCAGCCACAGCCAGCGGCGGGCCGGGAACTGCGCGCGCGCCTGCCACAGGAACGGCAGCAGCACGAGCGCGCCGAGCAGCAGCCGCACCTCCACCAGTGCATACGGTCCGAAGGCTGGCACGGCCACCCGCATGAACAGGAACGAGCAGCCCCATATCGCGCCCAGTGCGGTCAGTTCCAGCGGCGTGCGCCAATCGCGCGCCACCGTAGCGGCGGCCAGCGGCGCTCCGCTCATGACCGGCCCCCGAAGCAGGGCAGGCGCGCGGGACAGGGGGTAAGGGGCGGCAACATGCGCGTGAATCCGGGGGGGAAGGACGACAGCATCCGCCTGCCGTCAGGCACTCACAAGCGCGTAGTATCCGTGCAAGCCACAAATATGATTTGGGTCTCGACCATGATCCTTCGCCCTGCCCTGTTGCCCGCGCTGGGGGTGTTCGCGGTTGCCGCACGCCACCAGAACTTCGCCCACGCCGCCCAGGAACTGCACCTCACCGCCAGTGCGGTCAGCCACCATGTGCGACGGCTGGAAGACCTGCTTGGAACCATCCTGTTCCAGCGCCATGCGCGCGGCGTGCGGCTGACGGCCGAAGGCCGCCAGCTGGCCGATGCGGCGGCGGCGGCGCTCAGTGATCTCAATGCAGTGGCCGGCAACCTGCATCCGCAGGCGGACATCGTGCCGCTGCGGGTCACCACCATCCGCTCGCTGTCGTACTGCTGGCTGATTCCGCGGTTGCCGCGCTTCACCCAACAGCATCCGCGCATGCGTATCGAGCTGCAGACCAGCACCGAACTGGTCCGCTTTGACGAAACCGGTCCGGAACTGGGCATCCGTTACGGCCTTGGCCAATGGCCAGGCATGGCCGCGCATCACCTGATGGACGATGAACTCTGCCCGGTGGCCTCACCTTCCCTGGCGGGCGTCTCGATGCTGCGCGAACCGGCTCAGATCGCCGCCTTGCCGCTGCTCAGCGACATGTCGCCGCAGGGTTGGCGCGATTGGTTCCGGGCGGCGGGTGTGCGCGGGTTGGACCTGCCCTCGCTGCACACCTTCAGCGACAGCACCGATGCGATGCGCGCCGCGGTCTACGGCATCGGCGCAGTGCTGGCGCGCAAGCACATCGCCCAGCCCTACCTGCAGCGTTATGAGCTGGTGCGCCTGCCCGGCCCCGCACTCAAGGCGCGCTACGCCTACTACGTCGTCCACGCCGAACACCGCCCACTCAGCCCGACCGCGCAGGCGTTCATGGACTGGCTCAAGCGCGAGGCACTGGATGAGCGCACCCCGCTGCCCGCACTGCCCGATGAACTGCTGGGCCTGCCGCCCGCGGACGGCACGCACGACTGAACCGGACGCCACGGTCCGGCGCATGTCCTCACCCGATCTTTTCCGCGTGCTGGCTAGGCTGGAGTCCCTTTCCCCGAGGCTCGACCCATGGCCCTGTTGCGACTGCGAATCACCGGCACCGAAGACGATGCACGTGCCATCACCGACCTGCTGCAGAGCATCGAGGGGATCGAACACGTCGAGGAAACCGACGACCTGATGCCGCACATGGACGACGACGATTCCAGCTCGGCCGGCCTGTCCGATGACATCGGGCCGGGCACGCACGAACTGGAAGTGGAAGTAGGCAACGCACTCGGTGCCCAGCGCGTGCGTGACGCCGTGCAGGAACTGGCGCTGGAACTGGATGTCTTCGTGGAATACGAGCAGGACGAAGGCTGAGTCAGCCGTGGGGGGGGGGGGGGGGGGGGGGGGGGCCCCCCCCCCGCCCCTGCTGCCCGCGCATTCCATCTGCGCCGCCAGGAAGCGGTAGTGACGGCCGCTGGCCGTCAACCTCATTACAATCGACCCCATGAGTGACATCACCGTTCTGGTCGCCGACGACCATCCCCTGCTGCGTGCTGCGGTCGTGCATTCGCTGCGCCAGGCGCTGCCGCAGGTCAATGTGATCGAAGTGGCCAGCGCCGCGACGCTGGAGAGCGCGCTCGATCAGCATGCAGAGATCGAGCTGGTCCTGCTCGATCTGACCATGCCCGGTGCACGCGGGTTCTCCTCGCTGCTGCATGTACGCGGCGCGCATCCGGATGTGCCGGTGGTGATCGTGTCCTCCAACGACCACCCGCGGGTGATCCGGCGTGCGCAGCAGTTCGGCGCGGCCGGCTTCATTCCCAAGTCGGCGCCGGCCGAGACCATCGGCCAGGCCGTGGCCGCCGTGCTCGACGGCGGCGTGTGGTTCCCGGCAATGGCTGCGCAACGTTCTGAATCCGATGCCCTGCTGGCCGCGCGCCTCGCCCAGCTCACCCCGCAGCAGTTCCGCGTGCTGCTGAGCCTGGCCGACGGCCTGCTCAACAAGCAGATCGCCTACGAACTGGGCCTGGCCGAGAACACGGTCAAGGTGCACGTCACCGCCATCCTGAAGAAGCTCGAGTGCCACAGCCGAACGCAGGCGGCGGTGCTGGTGAAAGCGCTGGAGCCGGAAGGGGATGCCGGCGCCGGACTGTAGAGGCTCAACCTCAGCTGCGATGCCGCACCAGCAGTTGTGTCATCAGCGCCCGCAACGCCGGTGGGCGTACCGGCTTGGACAGGAAGCCCCAGCCATTCTCCATCGCCTGCGCCTTCAACGCATCGTCGCGCTCGGCGGTGACCAGGATCACCGGTGGGCGTGCCTGCCACAGCGTGCACAGTGCTTCGTACAGGTCCGGGCCGTGCCACTGGCCCATGCGCACGTCCAGCAGCAGCAACTGCGGCGGGTTGAAGGCCGAGGCGATCTCCAGCGCCGGCTGCGGGCCATCGGCCAGCGCCACCGTGCATCCCCAGCGTTCCAGCAGCGCGCGGGTAGCCGCGCATACGCGCGGGTCGTCGTCGATGCTCCAAACCCGGCAGCCGCGCAGCGGGCTGTCGTCGCCCGGCTCGGCGTTCGGCACCGGGGCGGCGGCGGGAAGGGGTACGTCGGCGGCGGCGCCCAGCGGTACGTCCACCGCGAACACGCTGCCGCTGCCCAGGGTGGAACGCAGGTGGATGCGGTGCCCCAGCAGGCGGCCGATGCGCTCGACAATCGCCAGGCCCAGCCCGGCGCCGCGCTCCTGGTCCACGCCGTCATCCAGGCGGCGGAACTCTTCGAAGATCTCGCGCTGCAGGCTCTCGGGAATGCCCGGGCCCTGATCGTGCACTTCGATACGCAGCTGATCGCCGACGCGCCGGCAGCCAATGAGCACGCGGCCGCGCGGGGTGTAGCGCAGCGCGTTGGAGAGGAAGTTCTGCAGGATGCGGCGCAGCAGGGCTTCGTCGCTCACCACCACCGCGCAGGTGTCCACCCAGTCCAGCTGCAGACCACGGCCTTCGGCGGCAATGCCGAATTCGCGCGCCAGCGTTTCCAGCAGCGGCGACAGCGCGAAGGCATGCACGTGGGTCTGCAACGTGCCGGACTCCAGCCGCGAGATGTCCAGCAGGCTGTTGAGGATGGAATCCTGCGCGGCCAGTGCGGCATCGACATGCTCGCTCAATTCCCGCGCATCGCCGCCCAGCTTGCCGCGCAACACCGAGACGAACATGCGCGCCGCGTTGAGCGGCTGCAGCAGGTCGTGCACCGCCGAGGCCACGAATCGTGATTTGTAGCGGTTGGCGCGCTCGGCCTCGCGCCGTGCCTCGTCCAGATCGCGGGTGCGCTCGGCCACGCGATGCTCCAGGGCATCGGCCAGCGAGCGCAGCTCGCGCGCGGTGTTCTTGTAGCTGGTGATGTCTGCATAGCTGGTCACGAAGCCGCCGTCGGGCAGGGGATTACCGCGTATTTCCAGCACGGTGCCGTCGTCCTTCTCGCTCTCGCGCATGTGCGGGCGGCCGCTGCGCAGATGGTTGAGGCGACGCTCGATCGCTTCTTCGATCGGCCCGGGCCCGAGCAGGCCACGGCGCGCGTTGAAGCGGAAAATCTCTTCGATCGGCCGCCCGACCTGGATCAGGCCGGACGGAAACCGGAACAGCTCCAGATAGCGCGCGTTCCACGCCACCAGCCTCTGCTCGTTGTCGATCACCACCACGCCCTGCGGCAGGTGGGCCAGGCTGCGGCTGAGACCGCTGTCGGCCTGCTGGGCGGCCTGCAGTACACCGTCCTGCGCGGTACGCAGCTCCTGCGCATGCTGTTTGAGTACGCTTTCCAGCTCACGCCGGCTGCGCTGGCGATGGGCGGCCAGGCGCCGCCGCTGCTGGATGAACAACACCAGGAAGCCCAGTGCCAGCCATGCCGCACCGCCGCCGATGGCGGCACTGCGCCCGGCGCTGGTGGCAGCGCCGGCATCGTGCAGCAGGTGCAGGTTCCACTGCTCCTCGGGCAGTGCCAGAGTCTGCCAGAGCATCTCGCCCGGCAGCACAGGATCAAGCAGGTGGACCATCCGGCCGCCATCGTCCAGCACGCTGCCGGTGCGTACCCGCAGCGGTTGCAGCGAGCGGTCCGCGTACTGGCGGCTGTCGAGCATCTCGCGGCGTTCGGCGGCGCCCAGCGGGCGCAGCAGCCGGTAGCGCCAGGCGTCGCGGTTGGCCAGGAACACCACATCGTGCTCGTCACTGGCCAGCACCACGTCCGGGCTGGTCAGCCATTCCTGCTCCAGCGCGGCCAGTTCGATCTTGATCACCACCACGCCGATGCGCGCGCCGTCTTCCTCGATCGCCTGCGACAGGTAGTAGCCGGGCACGCCGGTGGTCATGCCGATGCCGTAGAACCGACCGTGGCCGGTGGCCAGCGCCTGGCGGTAGTAGGGGCGGTAGCTGTAGTCCTCGCCGACGTTGCTGCTGGCCTGGTCCCAGTTGCTGGCGGCCACGGCCACGCCGTTACGCCCGACCAGGGTCAGGGTGGAGGCGCGGGTGACCTGGTTGGCGCGCTGCAGTTTCAGGTTCAGCCGCTGGCGGGCGGCGGCATCGGGGCGCCGCTGCAGCGCCCCGCGCAGGTCCGGGTCCAGCGCCAGCACCTGCGGCAGCGTGCCGAAGCGGTCGATGCGCTGCTGCAGGCCTTGGGCGTACAGCTCCAGCTGGCGCTGTACCTGGCCGCTCTCGGCGGCCAGCGCGCGGCGCCAGGCGTAGTGGCCGGCCGCGGCCGCGCACAGCACGGTCCCGCCGATCATCACCAGCAGGGTCAACAGCAGGGTGCGGTGGCGGCCGAGCCAGTACATGGGCGGCAGTCTACGATCGCGCGGCGGGCGGGGTGTGCACGCCCGCCGCGCCGGTTGCGGTCGGCGGCGCAGGGCTCAGAAGTGCATCTGCGCGCGCAGTTCGAAGATTTCCGGCTGGCTGCGCACGCCGCGCCGGCTGGCATCGACCTTGACGTAGTTCGCTTGGAACTTGAAGTGCGAGGTCAGGTACCAGTTGGCGCCGATGGTCCAATCATGCTGGCGGCCGCCGAACACGTCGGCATCGTCCAGATCGATACGGCTGTAGCGGGTCACCAGCTCCACCGCGCCGTAGTCGTGGGCCGGCTTGACGTTGGCCACGGCACCGGCGTTGTACGGGCGCGATTCGCCGGTCAGGATCCAGCTGGCCATCGCGTACTGGCCGTTGCCGGTGTAATCCGGCTTGCCGTCACGGCTGACCGTGGTCTGCAGCGCTTCGCCCTGCAGCGAGAACGGGCCGCGGATCCAGATGCCTTCCAGTCCGGTGCGCACGATCTTGTCGGCGGTGGTCAGGGCACCGGAGTCGACCAGGCGGATGTCGGTCAGGCCGGCTTCCGGACGCGCACGCAGGCGCGCGCTGGCGGCATGCGAGACATCACGGCCATCGCGGTAGCCGCGCGGGTTTTCCTGCGAATAGGCCAGGCCCAGGTGGACCACGTCGCCTGCGGCCTTGACCGGGGTCCACACGCCGCGCACGGCCTGGGTGGTGCCGGGGTTGTCGCCCTGCAGGTCCTTGCCGCCATAGGCGCCGGCCTGCAACAGGTACTGCGGGCGCTCCAGCACCCATTCGGCACCGGTGCGGCGGCCTTCGTAGAACGCCTGCACGGGCAGGGCCGTTTCCAGGAAGCTGCCGGCGCGCGAGGAGGTGCCGGCATCCAGGCCGACCGGGGTCTTCATGTAGCCGAAGCGGAAGCGGCCGATGTCGCTGCCGAAGAAGGCCTTGCTTTCGAAGCGCACGAACACATCCAGCCAGGTGTCGGCCTGGAAGTCGTAATAGACCATGGCGTCGTACACGCCCTTCTTCTTCAGGGTCGCGCCGAACTCCTTGCGGCGCACGGCGTCGGCATCTTCGATGCCACTGCCGTCGGAGAAGTCGTTGAGGTCGTAGGCAATGTTGGCCGTGGCTGCCAGCTCGGTACCGTCACTGAAGGTGGTCTTGGTCGGCCAGTTGTCCCAGTCGGCCGCGGTGGCGGCGAGCGGGGCGGTGGTCAGGGCCAGGGCGATGAACAGGGGCGTAGGGCGCATGGGCGGTAGCTGCTAGATAAGGGTGGGGCAGAACAACAACGGCCGCGGACGGCAAATCTGTGGGTCTCTCCCCCTGATCCGCTGCCGGGCCACCCGCCGCCGTGGGGGCGCGGTGCCGGGGCAGTGTAGGCAGTCCGGCCAGCTGAACCGGGGGGCTAGTACCAATAGGTTATCTGCGTTGGCGAGATGCGGGCGTAAAAAGGCCACGCCAGATGCCGCCCAGCGCGGCCGGCATCCTTCGTGACACTGCCGGAGCTTTCCATGCACGTTCCCACCACCGCCCCGCTGGCGGCCAAGCCGCTGCCGTTCTACCGCCAACTGTATTTCCAGGTCGTGGTGGCGATCGTTCTCGGTGCCATCCTCGGCCATTGCGAGCCGGCCTTCGCCGAATCGCTCAAGCCGCTGGGCGACGCCTTCATCAAGCTGGTGAAGATGATCATCGCCCCGGTGATCTTCCTGACCATCGTCACCGGCATCGCCGGCATGACCCACCTGCGCACCGTGGGCCGGGTCTTCGCCAAATCGATGGCCTACTTCCTGTTCTTCTCCACGCTGGCCCTGATCGTGGGCATGGTGGTGGCACACGTGGTGCAGCCGGGCGCGGGGATGAACATCAACCCGGCCGATCTGGACCAGACCGCCGTCAACGGCTATGTGCAGAAGTCGCATGAGCTGACCCTGGTCGGCTTCGCGCTGGACATCATCCCGGCCACCCTGGTCAGCGCCTTCGTCGAAGGCAACATCCTGCAGGTGCTGTTCGTGGCGGTGCTGTTCGGCATCGCGCTGGCCCTGACCGGCGCCAAGGGCCGCCCGGTGCTGACCTTCCTGGAAGCGCTGACCGCCCCGGTGTTCCGCCTGGTCCACATCCTGATGAAGGCGGCTCCGATCGGTGCGTTCGGCGCGATCGCCTTCACCATCGGCAAATACGGGGTCGGCTCGCTGGTCAACCTGGCCTGGCTGGTCGGCTCGTTCTACCTGACCGCCTTCCTGTTCGTGGCGGTGATCCTGGGCGTGGTCTGCCGCCTGTGCGGGTTCTCGGTGTTCAAGCTGGCCCGCTACCTCAAGGCCGAGCTGCTGCTGGTGCTGGGCACCTCCTCCTCGGAATCGGCGCTGCCCTCGCTGATGGAGAAGATGGAAAAGGCCGGCTGCAGCAAGTCCGTGGTGGGCCTGGTGGTCCCGACCGGCTACTCGTTCAACCTGGACGGCACCAACATCTACATGACCCTGGCGGCGCTGTTCATCGCCCAGGCGACCAATACCGAGCTGACCCTGGGCCACCAGATCGCCCTGCTGCTGGTGGCGATGCTCAGCTCCAAGGGCGCCGCCGGCGTCACCGGGGCCGGCTTCATCACCCTGGCCGCCACCCTGGCCGTGGTGCCGGAAGTGCCGGTGGCCGGCATGGCGCTGATCCTGGGGGTGGACCGCTTCATGAGCGAATGCCGCTCGCTGACCAACTTCATCGGCAATGCGGTGGCCACTGTGGTGGTCTCGCGCTGGGAGAACGCGCTGGATCGCGACCGCCTGGCGATGGTGCTGGACGGCCGCGAAGCCGAGCTGCCGCCGCTGGTCGTCGCCGACCTGCCGGACACGCTGCCGGCCCCGGCGCACTGAGCCCGATGACCTGATTGTGTGGTGCATGGTCGTGCCGTTCCTGCCGGGGCGTCGCGGCCATGTTTTATTTTGAAGGCCCGGTGCGCGGCGCTGGAATATGTGCGGTTGCAGCATGACCGCGACAGCGTAGCGACAGGTCCGTCCACGCCAACGGGGGTATGATCCCCTGTTCCTCTCGCCCATTCATCTGCAGAAAGCGATGTCCAACGAAGATTTCAAACAGGCAGCCCTCGACTATCACCGGCTCTCGCCGCCCGGCAAGATCAAGGTCACCGCGACCAAGCCGATGTTGACCCAGCGCGATCTGTCGTTGGCGTACTCCCCGGGCGTGGCACACGCCTGCGAGGCGATCATGGCCGACCCGCAGCAGGCCAGTGAACTGACCGCCCGCGGCAATCTTGTCGCCGTGATCTCCAATGGCACCGCCGTGCTGGGCCTGGGCAACATCGGCCCGCTGGCCGGCAAGCCGGTGATGGAAGGCAAGGGCGTGCTGTTCCAGAAGTTCGCCGGCATCGATGTGTTCGACATCGAGATCGATGAGAACGACCCGGACAAGCTGGTCGACATCATCGCCTCGCTGGAACCGACCTTCGGCGGCATCAACCTGGAAGACATCAAGGCGCCGGAATGCTTCATCGTGGAGCGCAAGCTGCGCGAGCGGATGAACATCCCGGTGTTCCATGACGACCAGCACGGCACCGCGATCATCGTCGGCGCGGCCGTGCTCAACGCTATGCTCGTCACCGGCAAGAAGATCGAAGACGTGAAGCTCGCCACCACCGGCATGGGCGCAGCGGGTATCTCCTGCGTCAACATGCTGGTCTCGCTGGGGCTGAAGAAAGAGAACATCCTGGCCTTCGACCGCGACGGCGTGATCCACACCGGCCGCACCGACCTGGACCCGGAGAAGGCGCGTTACGCGCGTGATACCGACAAGCGCACGCTGGCCGAGATCGTCGATGGTGCGGACATCTTCCTGGGCCTGTCGGCCCCGGGTATCCTGACCGCGGACATGGTCAAGACCATGGCCAAGGATCCGGTGATCTTCGCCCTGGCCAACCCGACCCCGGAAATCATGCCGGAAGTGGCCCGTTCGGTCCGCCCGGACGCACTGATCGGTACCGGTCGTTCGGACTACCCGAACCAGATCAACAACGTGCTGTGCTTCCCGTACCTGTTCCGCGGTGCGCTGGACGTCGGTGCGACCGCGATCAACGAAGAAATGAAGATCGCCTGCGTGCACGCGATCGCCGCGATGGCACGCCGCGAGGCCAGCGACCTGGGCTCGGCCTATGGCGACGAGACCCCGAGCTTCGGCCGTGACTACCTGATTCCGCGTCCGTTCGATCGCCGCCTGCTGGTGGAGCTGTCGGCTGCCGTGGCGCAGGCCGCGATGGATTCCGGCGTAGCCACCCGTCCGGTCGCCGACATGGGCGCCTACCGCGAGAAGCTGGCCCAGTTCGTCTACCGCACCAGCCTGATGATGAAGCCGGTCTACGACCGCGCCCGCTCGGACAAGCAGCGCGTGGTGTACGCCGAAGGCGAGGAAGAAGTGGTGCTGCGCGCGGTGCAGAACGTGGTCGATGAAGGCCTGGCGCAGCCGATCCTGATCGGCCGCCCGGACGTGATCGAGGCCCGGGTCGAGCGCCTCGGCCTGCGCATGAAGGCCGGTGTCGATTTCGACATCACCAACATCAACGACGATCCGCGCTTCAACGAGTACTGGCAGTACTACCACAACCTCACCGGCCGTCGCGGTGTGACCGTGGCCGCCGCCAAGAACCTCATGCGCTCGCGCCCGACCCTGATCGCGGCAGTGATGGTGGCGCGTGGCGAAGCCGATGCGATGCTGACCGGCGTGGTCGGCCGCTTCCACAAGAAGCTTGGCTACGTGCGCAGCGTGCTGCCGCTGGAAGCCAAGGTGACCTCCACCTCGGCGATGACCGGCGTGATCAACCAGCAGGGCGTGTTCTTCTTCGTGGATACCCACGTGCAGGAAGACCCGACCGCCGAGCAGATCACCGAAGCGACGCTGCAGGCGGCGTATCGCATGAAGCTGTTCGGCATCGAACCGAAGGTGGCGCTGCTGTCGCACTCCAACTTCGGCAGCCACGACTCCAAGGACGCGCTGAAGATGCGGGCGGTCCGCGAGATGCTGCTCAAGCGCAACCCGCGCTTGAACGTGGATGGCGAAATGCAGGGCGATACCGCATGGGATGAAGCCCTGCGCCAGAAGCTGCTGCCCAACAGCACGCTCAAGGGCCGTGCCAACCTGTTCGTGCTGCCCAACCTGGAAGCGGCCAACATCGCCTACAACCTGGTACGCGTGTTCACCGACGGCGTGGCGATCGGCCCGATCCTGATGGGCGTGGCCAAGCCGGTGCACATCCTGACCACCAGCGCGACCTCGCGCCGCGTGCTCAACATGACCGCCATCGCGGCCGTGGATGCGCAGATCCGCAAGCAGCTTGAGGCGGAGAAGAACGCCTAAAGCGTTCTTTCCACCTCAAGTTGCCAAAACGCGCCCTTCGGGGCGCGTTTTGGTTTCGCGCTGCGAAACGGGTAGCTGCCGACCGTGGGTCGGCAGGCCTCAGTAAAAGGAACGACGCGACGGTCCCTTTTTGCCTTCGCCGTGCGGTCGCTGTGGCACGTGCATCTGCCACACACGCGCCGCACAGACGTCATGGCTCTGCAACCTCCCAAGCGCCCAATACCCCCACGCGGCCCGGCCGTGGTGGCGCTCCGGTGGGGGCGTCGCCACCCTGGGCCCGACCAGCTCCTCCACGATCAGCCACGGGAACAGTGTCATGCGCGATCCACGCACGAAGCGGTATTTCCAGCAGTTGTTCGCGTTGTACGCCGGCTTGGTCGGCGCGCGCTGACCCACGAAAGCCTACCGACCCACCGTCGGTACCTGCATCGCCCCGTGGGCACCGATGGCACCGTGGGCCCCGTGGGCACCGATGGGCACCGATGGGCACCGATGGGACCGATGGGACCGATGGCACCGATGGGACCGATGGCACCGGTAGTGCCGGCCGCTGGCCGGCTCCTCGCAGCCGCCGATCAGGCCCGCGGAGCAATCAGCGTGTCCGCACGTACTGCGCCCACAACCGCGGCAGCGATGTACCGCTGAGCGTTTCCCACAGCGCCGGCGTATAACGGCCCTCACGCAGGGCGCCATCCAGCGCCTTCACCAGCCCGGGGTGCTGCGCCTCGCTCCACGCCAGGAACGCAGCGGTGACCCGGTAGCCGGTATCGAAGTTCTGCTCCGGTTTGACCTGCGTCGGCAATGCCCAGCCCGCCCCGGCGTTGTCCTTGCCGTAGCGGTTGCGCGCGTAATCGGCGATGCCTTCCACCAGCCAGCCCGGCACGCGCGCATTGGCGTACTCCGGGTAGCCCTGCACGATGTGCATCGCCTCATGCGTGACCAGATCGATGTCACCCGGGTGCTTGGCCAGCCAGGCCGGGTTGATCGTGATCGTCGCCGCCTGCGCCTTCTCGCCGACAAAGGCGATGCCGTCGTAAGCCGGGTCGATCACGATGCCGACCTGCGTCGGTGCGGCCGGATGGAAATCGGCGCGCTCGCGCAGATACGCGCCGAAGAAGGTCTCGATGATGCGCTCCCGGACCGGCGCGGCCAGCGCATCGCTGGCGTCGCGGTAGTGCAGGGTCACGTCCTCGCGGGTCTGCGTGGTCTCGAATGCGTGCGCATCGGCGAGCCCGGCGCTGACGAGCAGGGCGGTCAGCAGGCAGCGGGTGATCGGCAGGGCAGTGCTCATCGCGCCGCCGCCGGTGCGAGCAGTTCGACTTCCGCCAGTTGCAGGCGACCCGGTGCACCGATGCGCAGCCGGTACTCGCCGTAGCGGCCCGGCTGGGCGATGCGGAACGGTCGGGTCTGCATCGCCCAGGCGAAGGCTTCGCCGCGGCGCTGGTCGACCTGCACCCAGCGACCACCGGTGGTGCGCGCTTCCAGGGTCCATTCACCGCCGCGGATGGGGCCATTGCCGCTGGTCAGCGTGTACATCGACGGCGTGCCCGCGGCGACGTTGCTGAAGGTGATCGTGCTCGAGCCGCCCAACGGCAGTGCCGTGGCCGCATCGTCATCGATCAGGGCCTCCGCCGCGCGGCCATCGCCGAGCTGGGCGGTGGCCCCACCGCCCAGCAGATCATGCAGCAGGGCCGGCTGCTGGCCGCGCGCGGTGAGCGAGCGCGGTGCATCATCCGGGCCGGTGCCCCAGCGCGAGGGTTCCGGGCCCATGACGAAGTCCAGCGTGGCGCCCTTGGCCAGCAACTCGTGCGGCAGCCAGGTTTTGGTCCACGGCGTGCCGTTGACCTTCAGCGACTGCACGTAGATGTTGCGGTCCGAGTTTTCCGGTGCGTTGACGGTCAGTACCGCGCCGCCCTGCAGCTCGACGCGGGCATGGCGGAACAGCGGCGAGCCGATCACGTACTCCGGTGCACCCATGCGCAGCGGGTAGATGCCCAGCGAGGCGAACAGATACCACGCCGAGGTCTCGCCGTTGTCCTCATCGCCCGGGTAGCCCTGGCCGATCTCGCTGCCCAGGTACAGGCGCGACAGGATTTCGCGCACATGCTGCTGGGTCTTCCACGGCTGCCCGGCATACAGGTACATCCACGGAATGTGGTGCGCCGGCTGGTTGCTGTGCGCGTACATGCCCATGCGCACATCGCGCGCTTCGGTCATTTCATGGATGGTGCCGCCGTAGGAGCCGGAGAACGCGGCGTCGGCGGTCTCCGGCGTGGCGAAGAACGTGTCCAGCTTGGCCGCCAGCTGCGCGCGCCCGCCGTACAGCGCCGCCAGGCCTTCGCCGTCGTGCGCGGCGGTGAAAGCGAACGTCCAGCCGTTGGATTCGGTGTAGTCATGGCCCCACACGCGCGGGTCATAGTCCTTGGCGTCCATGCGCCAGCTACCATCTGGTTTGCGACCCTGGAAGAAGCCTGCGGCGGGATCGAACAACGTGGCGTAGGTGCCCGCACGGTGGCGGAAGTAGTCGGCCTCGGTGGCATAGCGTTCGCGCGCGGCCGGCGTATCGGCCTGCTTGGCCAGCACCTCGGCCATGTTGGCCACGCCGAAATCGTTGAGTGCGCCTTCCATCGTCCACGACATGCCCTCGTGCACATCGGCGGTGGCATAGCCACGGAACGTGGAACGGTCCATGCCCTTGCGCCCGACGTGTCGGTCCGGTGGCACCACGGTCGCGTTCTTCAGCGCGGCAGCGTAGGCCTCCTGCGGGTCGAAGCCACCGATGCCCTTCAGCCACGCATCGGCGAAGGCCACGTCCGAACTGGTGCCCACCATCAGGTCGGCGTAGCCGGGCGAGGACCAGCGCGCGACCCACCCACCGGCGCGGTACTGCTCCAGGAAACCCTGCACCAGCGCGCCGGCATCGTCCTTGGTGAACAGCGCATAGGCCGGCCAGGTGGTGCGGAAGGTATCCCAGAAGCCGTTGTTGACGTACACCTTGCCGTCGCGCACCGGCGCGAAGCTGCGCGTGGCGCTGCCATCGGTGTTCTCATCCGAGGCGCTGGCCTGGCTGGCATAACGCCAGTCCGGTGCCGCCGCGGTGCCGGCGCTTTCATGGCCGGAATTGGGGTAGAGGTAGAGGCGGTACAGGTTGGAGTACAAGGTGGTCTTCTGGTCGTCACTGGCATCGCCCACATCGAAGCGGGCCAGGCGCTGGTCCCACGCCTCCTGCGCACGCGCGGCCACGCGATCCACATCGTCGGCAGCAGCCACTTCCAGGGCGAGGTTATGACGGGCCTGCTCGACAGAGATCAACGAGGTGGCGATGCGCATGGAGACGCGACGGTCGGGACCCGCATCGAACTTGATGTAGCCGGTCGGGCGGCCGGTCTTCACCGTGCCGCTGCTGCGCCACGGGCGGTCGAAACTGGCCACCACATACATGCGGGTGGCGCCGGTGGACAGGCCGCTGCGCGTGTCGGTATAGCCGGAGAGTGTCTGCGTGGCGGCATCCAGCGTCAGCCCGCCGCGCGCGTCGACGTTGTCGAACAGCAGGTTGGCATCACCGCCTGCGGGGAACGCGAAGCGGAACACCGCGGCGTGGTCGGTCGGTGCGATCGAGGCGGCGATGCCGTTGTCGAAGCGCACGTCATAGCGGTACGGGCGGGCCTGCTCATTGTCGCGCGAGAAGCTCAGCGCACGCTTGCTGCGGTCGGCCTCGGGCACGCCACGGGTCGCCGACGGCATCACCTGGAAGGTCTGGCGGTCGCCCATCCACGGGCTGGGCTGGTGGCTCAGCGCCAGCGCCTGCAGGCGGGGCCGGTTGGCCGTATCGTTCTGCTCGTTCCAGCGATACAGCCAGGTCAGTGAGCCGGCGTCGGTCACCGGCGTCCAGAAATTGAAGCCGTGCGGCACGGCGGTGGCCGGGAAATTGTTGCCGCGCGAGAAGGTGCCATTGGCCTGCGTGCCGCGGGTGGTCAGCACCCAGTCGGAGGGACGCTGCGGCGTGCTGCGCGGTTGCGCGTCCAGGCGGACATCGTCGATCCAGCCGGCCACCGGTGCGCCGTCGGCGCTGGCCACCTCCAACTCGAGCGCGACCACGCGACGCCCGCGCAGGGCCGGGGTGTCGCCCAGGCGAACGGCTTTGCGCGCCCACTGCTGCGGGTACAGCGTCTTCGATTCGCCCTGCGCACGCGCACCCAGCGCCACGCCGTGGTGATCACGTGCGGTGCTGGCCGAGACGCGGCTACCGTCGTCGAGCGCCAGATCGAGCGAGACGTAGGTCGAGGCGACGGTGTCCTTGCCGACGATCTCGGGCAGCACCAGCCAGGACAGGGTGGTATCGGCGTCGATGGCCAGGTCGGTCGTGAACAGCTGGCGGCGCGCGTGGCCGCCGGCGCTGGCGTACTGCAGCGCATGCAGGCCGCTGTAGCCGACGCCGGGTTTGGCGGCATAGGGCGCCACCGGCCCGGTGCCGATCCGCACCTGCAGCGCGCCGTCGCCGGCGGCCGGGGCGGGCTGACCCGGCTCGAACGAGGTCTGCAGGCCCTGCGCGGCAGCCGGCAGGGCGATCGAGGCGCAGGCCAGGGCCAGGGCGAGGGGAAGGGCGCGGCGGGCGGGGCGCAGGTCGGACAGGGTCATGCAAGGGTCTCCCGGGAAGTGCAGGCGGCAGGCAGGACCCGCATCGATGGCCACGGCGGACGGCGTCGCCCCAGCCGTCGGCAGACGGCAGGAAAGAGGCGATGCATGTCCGGTGGGGGGCGGGCAGGCGATCGGGTCGATGATCGGTACCCGGACGATCCTGCATCACGACAACTGGCCCTGACAAGTGAAATTAGTTCGATCTAAATCCGGCAAATTCGTTTCAACGCCCATTGTTGACAATGAATTTGGATCGATTTAAAAACACCGGTGGCCGCTACGATGCCGTGATCGGCGCCGCGCCGTGCCCGGCGAGGTGCAGCGGCCTTCGGCGGCCGCCAGATGCTAGAATCGGCGGTCTCGCAACCCCCCTTTGTGTGTCCACGCCATGAGCCATACCGCCACCGCGCCCGCCAATGCCGAGAAGCGTTACACCGTGCACCGCAGCGACCTGCCGCTGAGCTGCCCGACGCCGGAAATGGCGCTGTGGAACTCGCACCCGCGCGTGTACCTGCCGATCGAAGACGAGCCCAACTGCGAGGCCGCGTGCCCGTACTGCGGCGCCGTGTTCGTGCTCGCCGACTGATCCGCGGACCACACTGTGCGCCGACTGACCGTGGTGCAGCTGCTGCCGGCGCTGCACTCCGGCGGGGTCGAACGCTCCACCCTTGAGATCGCCTCCGCCCTGGTTGCCGCCGGCCACCGGGCCATCGTCGTGTCCGCCGGTGGGCGCCTGGTCGAGCCGTTGCTCGCCAGTGGCGCCGAACACCTGACCCTGGATATCGGCCGCAAATCGCTGCTGACGCTGCGCCATGTGCTGACCCTGCGCAACCTGTTCAACGAGGTGGGCGCGGACATCGTGCATGCGCGCTCGCGGCTGCCGGCCTGGCTGGGCCTGTACGCCGTGCGCAATCTTCCGGCGGCGACACGCCCACATTGGGTCACCACCGTGCACGGGCTCAACTCGCCTGGTCGCTACAGCGCGGTGATGACCAGCGGCGAGCGCGTGATCTGCGTGTCCAACAGCGTGCGTGAGTTCGTGCGCGCGCACTACCCCAGTGTGCCGGCCGAGCGCCTGCAGGTGATACCCCGTGGTGTCGATGTCGCGCAGTTCCCGCGCGTGGGCCGGCAGGATCGGCGTGCGCGCCTGGCCGTGGCCGAGCAGCATCCCGCGCTGGTCGGCGAGGCACCGTTGCTGTTGCTGCCTGGCCGTGGCACCCGCCTGAAAGGGCATCGCCACGCGCTGAGCCTGCTGGCAGGACTACATGCCGCCGGCGTGCCGGCCAAGCTGTGGATGCCGGGCACGCGCGAGCCGGGCCGCGAATCCTATGTCGCCGAACTGGACGCCCAGGCGCGCAGCCTGGGTGTGTTCGATGCCGTGCTGATGACCGCGCCGACCTCGCGCATCGCGCAGGCCTATGCGGCCAGTGATCTGGTGCTGCAGCTCTCGGACAAGGCCGAAGCGTTTGGCCGCACCGTGGTCGAAGCGCTGTCGGTGGGCCGCCCCGTGCTGGGCTGGAACCATGGCGGCGTCGGCGAGTTGTTGACTCAGCTGCAACCCTCCGGCGCGGTACCCTTGGGCGACGCCGATGCACTGCTGGCGCGCGCGCAGCAGTTGCTGCTGCAGCCGCCCTCACTGCCGACGCGGATCCCGTTTACCTTGCAGGCCATGCAGCGTGACACGCTCCAGCTCTATACCTCCCTCATCGGCTGAGCCCACCGTCCTTCCCGGTTCGCCGGGCTCCCGTGCGGGCCGCTGGGCGCCGTGGTGGGTGATTGCGTTTGTCGCGTTGTGGCCGCTGCCCGGCATCGCCGAGGGCGTGCTGGTGCTGGGCGCGCTGTACGCGGCGGTGCGCATGGTGCAGCTGCGCCTGCAGGGCAAGCAACGTCTGCTGAGCAGTCCTGCGTGGGCACTGACCAGCATCCTGTTCCTGGGTTACTGGCTGCCGCAGGCATTTTCCGCCTTCGATGCGATCGACCCCGGCACTGCGTGGCGCAAGGCGGCCGCCGGCCTGCGCTATCTGCCGTTCATGTGGCTGGTGGCGATCGCCGTGGCGACTCCGCAGCGGCGCGCGCTGACGCTGGGCGGGCTGGCGGTGATCACCGGGCTGTGGACGGTGGATGCGCTGGCACAGGCGATCGTCGGCAGCAGCCCGCTGTTCTGGTCAATGGATCAGCTCAAGTGGGCGGTCAGCGGCCATGGGTTGTGTTCACCGCAGGAGATGGCGGCGGTGGATCGCCTCAGCGGCGTGCTCGGCCCGTGCAACCTCAAATTCGGCCAGGTGCTGGCCAGCCTCTCGCCGTTCCTGTTGTTCGCCGCCTCACGGCGTGCCGGCATTCTCGGCTGGTCACTGGTGGCCGCCGCAGTGGGAGTCGTGCTGGTCTTGGCCGGTTCGCGCGCGGCGTGGCTGACCTATGCCCTGGTGCTGGTGCTCTCCGGCTGGCGGCTGATCGGCGTGCGCGGGCTGCTGGCCTGCGTTGCGGTCGGCGCGGTGGGGGCGATCGTCCTCACCGTGAGCGTGCCGCAGGTCGGTGACCGGGTCGCGCGCACCGCCATGGCGTGGGAGGGCGAGAACGACGGCGTCAATCAGGCATTGTCCGGCCGCGCCCAGATATGGGCCGCAGCAACCTGCATGATCGAGGCGCATCCGATCAACGGCGTCGGTGCGCGTGGTTTCCGCGACGCTTACCCCGCGTGCAATCCGGACCCGGCCGCCCAGGAAGTGTGGGGCGCCGGCCCAGCACTCCACGCGCACCAGATCGTGCTCGAGATCCTCGCCGAAACCGGCCTCCTCGGCCTGCTGCTGTGGTTGGCGGCCGTGGCCCAGGCGTGGCGCGCGTGGCGTTTTGCACCCCCCGAGGCCCGCGAGCGCGCGCGCCCGGCGATGCTCGCACTGGCGGTGACGGTGTTCCCGCTCAATACCCATCTGGCGTTCTACTCGACCTTCTGGGGCGGCCTCACGCTGCTGCTGGCCGCGCTGTATGCGGGCAGTCTGTTGGCACGCGACGACAGGTAGAGCCACGCCATGCGTGGCTGCTTGTGGCCCGGGCATGGGGACATACCGACGCACACGCGCGCCATCCACCGATGGGCTCCACGCGCCGGTCAACGCACCCTCGTGCGATGGCCAGCCCACGCCTCCAACGCGGCCGATACTCGCATCCAGGGTATTGCTACGCGCTCACCACCACCACGCACGACATGCGCAAGTGGTTCGAGGATCCCCTCAATGCAGAAGTAATCATCGACACGCTGCGTTACATGGATCGTTGCGGGGTCAGTTGCACGTTAGCTTGGGTGGTAATGCCGGACCACGTGCATTGGTTGATCCAACTGCGGCAAGCCACCTTGGCTCGCTGCATGCTGCTGTTCAAATCACGCAGCAGCCGATTGTTGAATGAGCGTCTGCAGCGAACGGGAAAGCTCTGGCAGCACGGGTACTTCGACCACGCCGTGAGAAATGAGCAATCCTTGCGCCGTCAGGCGCTGTACATCCTCGCCAACCCGATACGTGCGGGATTGGCCAGTGCGCTGGGGGAGTACCCGCACGCGTGGTCGCGGTGGCCCATGGAAGCGTAGAGCCGCCTCATGGGTGGCTGCCCGCGGTCTGGCACCATGCAGCGACCCATGGGGTGGCTCTACCGAGGGGGGGCGTGCAGCCACCCATGGGGTCGCTTTACCGGTAGTAATCGCTCCGCCCACCGGGCTGGCGCTTGAAGCGGCGGTGGATCCACAGGTACTGGTCCGGCGCCTCGCGCACCATCGCTTCGATGGCCTGGTTGACGCGGGCGGTATCGGCCTCGACATCCTCGCTGGGGAAATTCTCCAGCGGTGCGCCGATCTTCAGGAAATACTTCCCGCCTTCGCGACGGTGGAAATACGGGATCACCGCACAGCCGGTCATCCGGGCCAGCTGATGGGTGGCGGTGATGGTCGAGGCAGTGTGGCCGAAGAACGGCACGAACACCGTGTCCTTGCCGCGCATGTCCTGGTCCGGGGCATACCAGAGGAAGCCGCCCTTCTTCAGGTGCCGCACGGTGGCGCGGATATCCTCGTTGGCGTACATCGCCTTGGCGTAGCGCAGGCGGCCGAACTTCACCGCCCATTCGTAGACCGGGTTGCGGTGCTTGCGGTACATGCCGGACAGCTCCACGTGGTCGCACAACAGGCGGCCGCACATCTCCAGGGTCATGAAGTGGCCGGAGACCAGCAGCACGCCACGGCCCTGCGCCTGCATGCGGTGCAGGTGCTCCAGCCCTTCGATCTGCACCTGCGGGCGGATGCTGTCGATGCTGCCCCACCAGGCCCGGGCGAATTCAAAGATGCCCACGCCCAGCGCGTCGAAGCTGTCGCGCAGCAGGCGCTGGCGCCAGGCGTCGTCCTTCTCGGGGAAGCACAGCTTCAGGTTGACCTCGGCGGCACGCCGACGGCTGCTGGCCAGCCGGTAGGCGACCGTGCCGACGCCGCGGCCGAGCGCGCGCTGCAGCATCCAGGGCAGGCGGGCGATCGCGAAGGCGACCAGCATGAAAGCGAAGGTCGGCCAGTGGCGCGGATTGCGCAGGGACGGCCGGGTGGCGGTGGAAGCGTTATCGGACATGCCTCGATTCTAATGGATGCGCCCGGATGCGTCCCGGCGCGGCCATCACGGCGGCGCGGCGTGTCTTCCCCGCGCCGCTCCCGTATCCTTTGCGCATGCGTAAAAGTCCTGTCGAATGGATCCTGCGCGGCCTGTACTCGGCCGTGCTGTACCTGCTGTTGCCGATCACCGTGTACCACCTGGTCTGGCGGGGCTTCCGGGTGCGCGAGTACTTCCAGCGCTGGGATGAGCGCTATGCCTCCTATCCGCACTCCAGCGGCCAGCCGCGGGTCTGGCTGCACGCGGTCTCGGTGGGCGAGGTGAATGCCGCCGCGCCGCTGGTGAATGCCCTGCGCGCGCTGCGCCCGGACATCCGCTGGGTGATCACCACCATCACCCCGACCGGCTCCGAACGGGTCCGCGCGCTATGGGGGGATGCGGTCGACCACGTGTACCTGCCCTACGACGTGCCGGGCAGCGTCGGCCGCTTCCTGGGTCACTTCAAGCCCAGCCTGGCGCTGATCCTGGAAACCGAGCTGTGGCCGAACCTGCTGTTCGGTTGCCGCGACCGCCGGATTCCGGTCTACATTCTCAATGCCCGACTGTCGGCGCGCTCGCTGCGTGGCTATCGGCTGCTGCGGCCGCTGATCGGCCGTGCACTGCGCACGGTCACCTGCGTGGCCGCACAGTCGGCCGATGATGCCGAGCGCTTCATCCAGCTCGGGGCGCGCCCGGACCAGGTGCAGCCGCTGGGCAATCTGAAATTCGACATCGCCACGCCGAACGTGCAGGACTTCATCGCGCGCTTCCATGATCTGGTGCCCGCTACGCGCCCGGTCTGGATCGCCGCCAGCACGCACGAGGGCGAAGAGCAGGCCACCCTCGATCTACACCGCCGCCTGCGCGAGGCGATGCCGGGGCTGCTGCTGTTGTGGGCGCCGCGGCATCCCGAGCGGTTCCCGCGGGTGGAAGCGCTGGCCCGCGAGCAGGGCTGGAAGGTCGCGACACGCCGCCAGCAGCAGTGGCCGCAGGCCGATACGGATGTCTTCGTCATCGACACGCTCGGCGAGCTGATGTCGTTCTACGGCTGTGCGCAGGTGGCCTTCGTCGGCGGCAGCCTGCAGGCCATCGGCGGGCACAACCTGTTGGAGCCGGCGGCGATGGGCACGGCCGCCGTCACCGGCCCGCACCTGCACAACTTCGCCGAGATTTCCCGGCGCATGCGCGAAGCCGGTGCGGTGGTGATCGCCGAGGATGCCAACGGTGTCGGCGATGCACTGCTGACCCTGCTTCGCGATCCGCAGGCACGCGAAGACATGGCGCGCGCGGGGTGTGCGCTGGTGAGCAACGGCCGCGGTGCGCTCAAGCGCACCGTGGCCCTGATCGCCCCGCAGTTGCCGCCGCCGGTGGCGTGATCGAGACCGGCCTAGCCGCCATGCGCGGCGACCAGGCCTGCCGATCCATCAGCCCGCGGAGACCAGCAGGTCACCCAGGAAGGCATACGCGAACCCGAAGTAGATGAACACGCCGATCAGGTCCATGACCGAGGTGATCAACGGGGCCGACAGCGTGGCCGGATCCGCCCCGATGCGGCGTGCGGCGAAGGGCAGCAGTGCGCCGATGATGCCGCCCAACGCGGTGCACACCAGCATGCTCGAGCCCACCACCATCAGCACGTCCATGCCCACGCCTTTGCTGAAGTAGGCCAGGATCGCTTCGAGTACGGCGATGGTGATGCCCAGCCCCGCCGCGACCGGCAGTTCGCGCTGGATCACGAACCACACATCGCGCCAGCTCAGTTTCAGTTCCCCCAGCGCCATGCTGCGGATCACCAGCGTGGCTGACTGGCTGCCGGTGTTGCCGCCCATGTCCACGATCGGGGCGATGAAGGCGGCCAGCACGATCACCTGCGACAGCAGCTCCTCCTGCGCGGCGACAAACGTGCTGGTGACGATGCCGAAGCAGGTCAGGATCGCCAGCCAGAACACACGTACCCGGAACATCTGCTTCAGCGGCGTGCTGCGCACATCAAGATCGTTCCCGTTTCCGCTGGCCGTGCCGCCAAAGCGGGCCAGCTGCGAGGCATCCTGTTCCTTCTCGATGTCCATCGCATCGTCCACGGTGACGATGCCGATCATGCGGTCCCCTCCATTGGTCACCGGCAGCGCGAGCAGATCGTAGCGACGGATCAGTTCGGCGGCCTGCAGCTTGGGCCAGTGCGCCTTTGCGGCGACCGGCTGCTCATGCATGATCGAGGCGACCGTGCGGTTCTCGTTGGCCAACACCAGATCACGCAGGGCCACCGTGCCGCGCAGCCGCAGCGTGTGGTCGAGCACGAACAGGATGTTCACCGTCTCGCTGTGCAGCGCAGTGGCGCGGATATGGGCCAGCGCCTGCGCGACGGTCATCTCCGGTGACACCCACACATAATCGGACGTCGTCGCCGAGCCGACCGTGCCTTCGGGATAGGACGCCATCTTGAGGATGTCGTCGCGCTCGACTTTGGTCAGTGCCGGCAGCAGTTTCTGTTTGGCATCATCGCCGAGCCGGTTGTACAGATCGGCGCGGTCATCCGAGGGCATGTGTTCGAACAGCTGCACCACCGCCTCGCGCGGCATCGCGGCCAGCAGCTGATCCTGGCGTATCTCGGTGAAGTGCGCGAACAGCTCGGCGCGTGCCTGCGGGTCGAGCATCATCAGCAAGGGGAGTGTCTTGTCCACGCTCAGCGCATCGAGCGCATCGACCAGGTCGGAGGGATGCGTGGCCGAGGCGATGCTGACAAAGCCGGCCGTGTCGAGGGAAAGCGAGAGGGTGCGGATCGAGAACAGGAGGTCTTCGCGGTTCATGGTGGTTCTCCAGCAAAAAGCAGCGCAGCGCGCTGAGGTACACAAGGCCGACGCGCGGGCAGGGCTCGAGCGGGGCAGGTATCGGTGGGTGCATGGGCCGTGTGCGGAGGTGCACGCGGTCCGGTCGGTCGGTGCCGTCAGTCGGCACGCAGGGCGTTACGGTGCAGAGGCCAGATTGAAGCCGAGCGTGATCCAGTGGCCATCGCGCTGGTGATGCACACGACCGGCCAGCAGATCCACGCTGGCGCCGCGCCAGAGTTCGTGGCGGACGCCGAATTGACTGCTGCGCTGGCGTGTGACGTCACGCGCGGTTTCGGCCAGCAGCGACCAGTGTGGGGCGGTGACGATTTCCAGGCCGATGCCCTCGGTGCGGCCGCGTGCGCCGGCCGTGCGGGCCCAGCCCAGGTTGAGGTGCAGCAGCGTGCGATCGCTTGCGCCAAGGGCGAGGGTCAGGGGCGCGTTGATGCCCCAGTCATCGCCACGCAGGTGACGCCAGTCGCTGCCGACGCCCGCACTGAGCGCCAGGCCCCAACGGCGCTGGTCGATGTCGCGCAGCACGCGCTTGGCACCCAGCGCCCATTGCGTGGACGAAGCAGCATGTTGATGGCTCACGCCGAGCGACCACTCGGTATCGGCGAAGGTGCAGGCCGGCACGGCGGTCCACTCCGCCCCGGCATCGGTATGGCGGCCCCAGCTTTCCAGCTGGCAGCGACCGGCATCGGTGATCGAGGCGTCATCCACCATCAGGCTGGCGGCGGCGCGGGTGTCGAACGGAAGCATCGCCACGGCCACGAGCGGCAGGGCGAACACACGGAAAACGTGCATGGGCAATCTCCAGGCAAACGGAAACGCCAGCGGCACCCTTCTTGGGGTCGGTGGAACGGCGATACGGATGATGCGAGGCGGGCGAGCGTGTCAGCTGCGCCGGTGGGCCCCGTCCTGTGCGGACGGAACCGACCTTGGGGTCAGTGGGTCCGTCGGCTCAGGAGCAGCAACGAGATCGACTATGACTGTCCAAGGAGGGGGCCTCTGGAGGGAAAGGGAAGGTGGTGCGGGGCGGACCATAGTCGGCCCATGCCGAGGGGTCAAGCCATTTTCAACGACACGTACCGGACTGTGGACCGGTTCACGGTGGAGAGTGTGCGCGGGTAGGCATTGCGCGATGAAATCGCCACGGCAGTGATCGCGTGTGTGACGCGCGCGAGGTGTCGGAATCAACCCCGTGCACGCATAAAAAAACCACCCGCATGCGGGTGGTTTTTTGTCACGCGCTGCGCCGTCGATCAGTTGACGGTGGTGCTCGGCGTGGCCGCTTTCTGGGTCAGCAGGCGGTTGATGTCCTGCAGTTCGGCGATGTCCAGCGTGCCGACCGCCTGGCCCAGCTGCAGGCGGTTCTGCAGGAAGGTGTAGCGGGCGTTAGCGTAGTCCAGCTGCGCGGAGAACAGGATGCGCTGGTTCTGGATCACGTCCAGCACGGTACGCGTGCCGACTTCCAGGCCGACCTGCGAAGCGTCATAGGCGCTCTGTGCCGACACGACCGCCAGGCGACGCGCTTCCACTTCGCTGATGCCCGCCACCAGGGTCTGGTAGGCATTGCGGGTGTTGCGGTCCAGGGCACGCTTCTGCTGCTCGTAACCGTCCTGGGCGATATCACGCTGGGCCAGGGCCTGGCGCACGCCGGACTGGGTGGCGCCGCCGGAGAAGATCGGCACGTTCAAGGTCAGGCCGACGCTGTTGGTGCGGCGGTCCGGGCTGAAGCTGCTGCCGCCGTCGCCGACCACATCACCCCAGCTGGCCGACTTGCCGGCGGTGGCACCCAGCGACAGGGTCGGGTAGTGCGCGCCGCGGGCGGCCGAGACGCCGGATTCGGCAGCGTTGACCTTCAGTTCCTGCGCCTTCAGCGCCGGGTTCTGCGCAACGGCCTCGTTCACCAGCGTATCGATGGTGGCGTACTTGGCCGGCAGCTCCGGACGGAAATCGGCCGGCAGGGCGCGCAGGTCGGTGACCGGCTGGCCGGTCAGTTCGGTCAGCGCCTGGTAGGCGTCGGCCAAGGTGTTCTGCGCGATGATCGTGTTGGCGCGCGCCTGGTCGTACTGGGCGCGGGCTTCGTGCACGTCGGTGATCGGCGCCAGGCCCACTTCCAGGCGCTTGTCGGCGAAGTCGAACTGCTTCTTGGCAGCGGCTTCGTTGGTCTGCGCGGCCGACAGCGATTCAATGCCCACCAGCACGTTGAAGTACGCCGCCGAGGTGCGCACGATCAGGTCGTCGTTGGCCGAATCGAGGGTGAAATCCGCTGCGCGGCTCAGTTCGCGCTGCGAACGCAGGTTGGCGAATTGGGTGAAGTTGAAGACGGTCTGGCTGCCGTTGATCGTGTAGTTCCGGCTCTTGGTGGTGAACGAGCTGGAGGTCAGATCATGGTTCGGGTTGGTGCGGCTGCGGTTGAGCGAGGCCTCGCCGTTGAGCTGCGGCAGCAGGGCGGCACGCGCCTGCACAGCGCCTTCCTTGTCGTACAGACGGGTCGACTCGGCAGCCGACAGCTGCGGATCGCCGTTGCGCGCCATTTCGTAGACCTGCAGCAGGTCGGCGGCAGAGGCGGTCATCGGCAGCAGGGCGGCGGCCAGCGCAAAGGCGAGGGATCGGCGGATCATTGCGGCTTCCTTGGACTCAGAGTTGGAACTGGGGTGCCGGGGCGGCACCGCGCAGGTAGTCGATATCGGTTTCGAACAGCGATTCAGTGGTGCCGTCCGCCTTGACCAGCACCGCTTCCATGACCGGCGACCGGCCACGGATAACAAACAGTCGACCGCCGGGACGCAGCCACTGGGCGAAACGTGACGGGATGACATCCACCGCGCCGGTGACGCAGATCGCATCGAAGCGGCGCTCGGTGTCCCAGGTCAGGGCGTCGGCGGTTTCGATGCGGACGTTGTTGCCCAGGCCGGCAGCGTCCAGACGCGCGCGCGCGGTGGTGGCCAGGTCGGCATCGATTTCCAGGCTCAGGACTTCGCGGGCCAGTTCGCCCATGCAGGCGCTCAGGTAGCCGCTGCCGGTGCCGATTTCCAGGACTTCATCGCCCGGCTGCAGATCCAGCGCCTGCAGCGTGCGGCCTTCGATGACCGGCTTCATCATCTTCTGGCCGTTGCCCAGCGGCAGCTCGATATCGGCGTAAGCCAGGGCCCGGTGCGATTCAGCGACGAACGCCTCCCGCGGCAAGCGTGCCAGTACATCGAGCACGCGGATTTCCAGCACATCCCAGGGGCGGATCTGCTGTTCAACCATCAGTTCGCGGGCGTGGGAGTAATCGATCGTCATGAGGTTCTATATCCAGCGCAGTGGGCCGGCCATTTTACCGGTGCCGGGAGCCGGCGGCGCGCTGAAAGCATCGCTGCCGTCGCGCCGGGGTCGCAGTGCCGGAAGTCACCGCGACCTCCGGTCCATTCAGTTTAGTGCCGCCGGGCATACGCCCGCAGGAAAAAGTCGACGCTGGCGCACACGTGGGCGTCGGCATCGCACTCGGCCGGGGCCGGCCGCAACCCGCACATCATATGCGTATGCAGCTCGCCCTTGATCAAGGTCAGGAACTGGAGGGCGGCGGTCTGGCAGTCGGTGATCTCCAGTTCGCCGCGGGCGGTGCGGGCGCGCAGGAAGTCAGCGAGCGCGTCGGTGGTCCGCTGCGGGCCGGCCAGCCAGAACATCTCGCGAATCCGGTCATCGGTATCCGGGGACATCATCACCCGCTGCACCGCGACGGCCGCATCGGAGGTGATCAGGCTGAAGAAGGCGTGGCCGATGCCCATCAGCTGGTCGCGCAGCGGGCCTTCGATGTCGGTGACGAACAGCTCGTCCGGCAGCATCTCGACGCACTTGGATTGCACAGCTTCGGTGAACAGGGTTTCTTTGTCGCCGAAATGGCTGTAAACGGTCAGCTTCGAGACGCCTGCCTGGGCGGCGATGCTGTCCATGCTCACACCGTTGTAGCCCTGGTCGACAAACAGCGATTTGGCGGCGTCCAGAATGGCCGCGCGCTTGCCCAGATCCTTCGGGCGCCCCGGTCCGGCGGCCTTGGCAGGCGGCTTGGAGGGCGATGTAGAGGGGGTGGCATCAGTCATCCAAACAATACTAGACCAATCGGTTCGATATTTATACTATACCGGCTGGTTCAATATTGAAGCGGTTGGGACAGTGTGTCTCCAGCGGCTTTTTCCGGGTTACTTTTCAGGTCCAGGACCTCATGAACAACATGCGATGGATGGGTGGTGGGTTGCTGGCGATCGTGCTGGCAGCATGTGGCAAGCAGGATGCCGAGCCGGTCGCGCGGATGCCGGTGCTGGTGGTCCACGCCGGCACCGTGGCCGGCCAGGAAGTGGCTGCCTATCCCGGTGAGATCCGGGCCCGCGAGGAAAGCCCGCTGTCGTTCCGCGTCGGGGGCAACCTGATCAAGCGCCACGTCGATGCCGGCCAGCGCGTGCGCAAAGGCCAGCTGCTGGCCGAGCTGGACGCCGCCGACTACGCCTCCCAGGCCAGTGCGTCGCAGGCGCAGCTCGCTGCCGCCGAAGCCGACCTGGTCCGCGCCCGCGATGACCAGAAGCGCTACGCCACCTTGGCCGAGCAGCAGTTGGTGAGCCAGTCCGCGCTGGACAGCCAGACCGCTGCCTTCAAGGCTGCGCAGGGTCAGGCCAATGCCGCCCGCGCCAATCTGGCCGTGGCCCGCAACCAGGCCCAGTATGCGCAGCTGCGTGCGCCGGCCGATGGCGTGATCGCCAGCCGCCAGGCCGAAGCTGGGCAGGTGGTCAGCGCCGGGCAGACCGTGTTCACCCTGGCCGCGGATGGCGGCCGCGAAGTCGTGATCGCGCTGCCGGAAAGCAACATCCGCGATTACCAGGTGGGCCAGCCGGTGCAGGTGGAACTGTGGAACCGCCCGGGCCAGCTGTTGGCGGGCACGATCCGTGAAATCGCCCCGGCCGCCGATGCCCAGGGGCGTACCTATGCCACCCGCGTCAGCCTGGCCCCGGAAGCCCTGACCGAAGTCGAGCTGGGCCAGAGCGCGCGCGTGTTCGCCGCGGCCGGTCGCCAGGGCACGCTCCAGTTGCCGCTGGGCGCGGTGCAGCGCGGGGCCGATGGGCGCAGCAGCGTGTGGGTGGTCGATCCGGCCAAGCGCACGTTGAAAGCCACGCCGGTGACGGTCGGGGCGTATGGCGTCGACTCCGTTCCGGTGCTGAGCGGGGTGAGCGCGAACGACTGGGTGGTGGCTGCCGGCGGCCATCTGCTGCGCGAGGGCCAGCCGGTGACCGCGGTGGATCGTCAGAACCGCCCGGTGCAGGCACCGGCCGCCAAGCCTGCCGCGCCTGCTGTTGGCAAGGGGAACTGATCCCGTGCGCCGCTTCAACCTCTCCGAATGGGCGCTGGGCAACCGGCCACTGGTGCTGTTTGCGATGCTCGCCTTCGCGATCATCGGCGCGTGGTCGTACAAGCACCTGGGCCAGTCCGAAGATCCACCGTTCACCTTCAAGGTGATGGTGGTGCGCACGAACTGGCCCGGCGCGACCGCCGAACAGGTCTCACGCCAGGTCACCGAGCCGATCGAGAAGGCACTGCTGAACACCGGGCAGTACGAGTTCATCCGCTCCTACTCACGCCCGGGCGAATCGCAGGTGATCTTCGTGGCGCGCGACAGCCTGCGCTCCAAGGCGATTCCCGACCTGTGGTACCAGGTGCGCAAGCGCGTGGGCGACATCAAGCCGACGCTGCCGCGCGAAATCGTCGGCCCGTTCTTCAACGACGAATTCGGCGACACCTTCGGCAACATCTACGCGTTGACCGGGCAGGGCTTCGATTACGCGGTGATGCGCGACTACGCCGACCGCATCCAGCTGGAACTGCAGCGCGTGCCGGATGTGGGCAAGATCGAGCTGGAAGGCCTGCAGGACGAGAAGGTCTGGATCGAGCTGTCCAACACCAAGCTGGCCACGCTGGGCGTGTCGCTGCAGCAGGTGCAGCAGGCATTGGCCGACCAGAATGCCATTGCCGCGACCAGCTTCTTTGAAACCCCGACCGACCGGGTGCAGCTGCGCGTCACCGGCCAGTTCAAGCGCGTGGAGGACATCCGCAGCTTCCCGATCCAGGCTGGCGACCGTACCGTGCACCTGGGCGATATCGCCGAGATCAAACGTGGTTTTGCCGATCCGGCGTCGCCGAAGATGCGCTTCATGGGCGAAGACGCCATCGGCATCGCGGTGGCAATGAAAGACGGCGGCGACATCCTCAAGCTGGGCAGTACGCTGGATGCCGAGTTCGAGCGACTGCAGAAGACGCTGCCGGCCGGCATGCAGCTGCGCAAGGTCTCCGACCAGCCGCATGCGGTGGAAGAGTCCGTCGGCGAGTTCGTGCAGGTGCTGACCGAAGCGGTGGTGATCGTGCTGCTGGTGAGCTTCTTCTCGCTTGGCCTGCGCACCGGCCTGGTGGTGGGCGTGACGATTCCGCTGGTGCTGGCGATGACCTTCTTCGTCATGCATTACTTCGGCATCGGCCTGCACAAGATTTCCCTGGGCGCGCTGGTGCTGGCGCTGGGCCTGCTGGTGGACGATGCGATCATCGCGGTGGAGATGATGGCCACCAAGATGGAGCAGGGCTACGACCGCCTGCGCGCGGCCAGCTTCGCGTGGGAGTCGACCGCCTTCCCGATGCTGACCGGTACGCTGATCACGGCGGCCGGCTTCCTGCCGATCGCCACGGCCGCCTCCAGCACCGGCGAATACACCCGCTCGCTGTTCCAGGTGGTGACCATCGCGCTGGTGGTGTCGTGGATCGCCGCCGTGCTGTTCATCCCGTACCTGGGCGACAAGATGTTGCCGGACCTGTTCAACCCGCAGCCGCCCAAGCCGGACAGCCTGGCCGGGCGCTGGCATGCCCGCCGCCTGCAGTGGGCCGACCGCCATCCCGCGTTCGCGCGCTGGATCGCGCCGAAGGTGCATGCGCACGACCATGATCCGTACCAGCGTCCGTTCTACGTGCGCTTCCGCAGGTTCCTCGATGTGTGCCTGCGCCATCGCTGGTGGGTGATCGCCGCCACGGCCGCGCTATTCGTGTTCTCGCTGCTGATCTTCCGCTTCGTGCCCCAGCAGTTCTTCCCGGATTCGACCCGCCCGGAACTGATGGTGGACATCGAACTGGCCGAGGGGGCCTCGTTGCAGGCCACCCAGGCCCAGGCGACCAAGCTGGAAACGCTGCTCAAGGACCGTGAGGGCATCAGCAACTTTGTGGCCTACGTGGGTACCGGCTCGCCGCGCTTCTACCTGCCTTTGGACCAGCAGCTGCCGGCCACCAACTTCTCGCAGTTCGTGGTGCTGACTGAGAATGCAACCGCACGTGAGGCGACCCGCGACTGGTTGCTCAAGGACGTGATTCCGCAGTTCCCGGACGTGCAGATGCGCGTGACCCGCCTGGAGAACGGCCCGCCGGTGGGCTACCCGGTGCAGATGCGCATCTCCGGCGAGCATATCGAGCAGGTGCAGGCCATCGCACGGCAGGTGGAAGCCAAGGTGCGCGCAAACCCGCACGTGATGAACGTCAACCTGGATTGGAGCGAGCCGAGCAAAGTGGTGCGGCTGGTGATCGACCAGGATCGTGCACGCGCACTGGGTGTGAGCAGCGCGCAGGTGAGCCAGCTGCTGGGCACCTCGTTGTCGGGCATGAGCGTGAGCACCTACCGGGAAGGCAACCGCCTGATCGAGATGCTGCTGCGTGGCCCGGACAACGAACGTGTGCGGCTGGACATGCTGGGCAGCCTGGCCATTCCGACCGCCAGCGGCACCTCGGTGACGCTGTCGCAGGTGGCGCGCCTGGAGTACGTGTTCGAGGACGGCATCATCTGGCACCGCAACCGCCTGCCGACGGTGACCGTGCGCGCCGACATTGCCGACGCGAAACAGCCGCTGGACGTGGTGCAGCAGATCCTGCCGACGCTGGAGGGGATCCGTGCCGAGCTGCCGTCCGGCTACCTGCTTGAAACCGGCGGTACGGTGGAGGATTCCACCCGTGGCCAGGATTCGATCAAGGCCGGCATGCCGCTGTTCCTGATCGTGGTGGCGACCTTGCTGATGTTGCAGCTGCGCAGCTTCTCGCGTGCGGCCATGGTGCTGGTCACCGCGCCGCTGGGCATCATCGGCGCCACGCTGTTCCTGCTGCTGTTCCGCGCGCCGTTCGGCTTCGTGGCACTGCTGGGTACCATCGCGCTGGCCGGCATGATCATGCGCAACTCGGTGATCCTGATCGACCAGATCCAGCAGGACATCGATGCCGGTCACGACCGCTGGCACGCCATCATCGACGCCACCGTGCGCCGCTTCCGCCCGATCGTGCTGACCGCGCTGGCCGCGGTGCTGGCGATGATTCCGCTGTCGCGCAGTGCGTTCTACGGTTCGATGGCGATCTCGATCATGGGCGGCCTGATCGTCGGTACCGTGCTGACCCTGGTGTTCCTGCCGGCACTGTATGCGGCGTGGTTCCGGGTGAAGCCGGACGAGGCCAAGACCAGCGAAGGCTGAGGGACGATGAAGCAGGCCGGTGGCCGGCTTCATCGTTTGAGTGCGACGCAAAGGCCTGTCGCCTTCGTCGTGCCAGCAAGCGCACAATGCACACCGGATTTCTTCGGTCGCACATGATGTCGTCACGTTCCTCTTATCCGTTCGCCACTGCGGCGGCGATCGTTCTGCTGATGGTTTCCGCGTTGCCGACGCAGGCGACCACCGCTGCCAGTTTCCAGCGCGATCTCGTCGAGCTGCTGGAGTGCCGTGCCTCACCGGCGACGATGCAGGCGGTGACGACCGCGTTGCGTGGTACAGCGTATGGCACGGCGCAGGAACGACCGGCCCATCTGCAGGGCTGGAGCTTCACGCGCAGCGGTGACGAGGAGCACGCGACGACCCTCATCGACATGCCGGTGACGTTGACGGCACACGGCATCACAACGCACCGCGTGGTGGCGGATGACATGGGCTTCTCGATTCCCATCGATGCAGGGCAGCGTGCGCGCATCGTTAGCGGGAACGGACTTCGGCACCGGTCGAATACGTTGCGTGAGCCGTTCCAGATGTGGTCAGCGCCCGCCGCATCAGGCGATCCGGCATCGCCGGGCGCCATCGTGGTGAGCAGCGATGGTGCGGGCTATCGGTTGGGATGTGACTACCCCGGTCCGATGCGCGAGGCGCGTGTTCCACCACGATGGCGCGAGACGGCCACGGCAAGTGATTTTGGCGCCGCGCTCGAATGCCGGGCGGACGACGCTGCCATGCGGCGCATCGCCAACCTGTGGGAGCGTGTCTCGGAACTGTCGCCGCTGGCATGGCCGGACAATGTCCGCGCGGTGGCCGAGCGTGAGTACCATGCCGATGGCCAGGAGATGCCCGTCGTGGTCGTCACGCTGGAGCAGCCGGTAGCGTTGAAGGGTCTGCCTGCGCAGTCGCTCCTCCTCGCCTATGGAGGCTACTTCGCGGCGGACATGGGCGATGCGCCGCTGAAGGCGGTGCTCGATGCCGCCGGCCTGGGCGCGGCGGATCGGCAGGTAGAGGGGTATTGGAGGCGCGAAGCAACGCGGGAGGCGTCCTCCGGATACACACGCGTGCGGGTGTTCAGCGTCATACCCACCGACAGCGGCGCGGTGCTGGCCGGCTGCATGACCAGCGAGGTCCACTCGGTGAACTGACCGCTGCGGTACGACACGCCGCAGGGCGCAGCGGATGAACACCGCTGCGCCTCTACAGCGGTCTGCTCTCAGTAAACGCCCTGCGCCAGCATCGCATCAGCCACTTTCACGAAGCCGGCGATATTGGCGCCATCCACGTAGTTCACGCTGCCATCGGCCCGCTTGCCGTGGCGCACGCAGTTGGCGTGGATATCCTTCATGATTCCGTGCAGGCGCTCATCGACATCGGCGTGATGCCATGACAGGCGCTGCGCGTTCTGGCTCATTTCCAGCCCCGAGGTGGCCACGCCGCCGGCATTGCTGGACTTCCCCGGCGCATACAGGGTGCCCGCCTTGAGGAAGACCTCCATGGCCTCCAGTGTCGACGGCATGTTGGCGCCTTCGGCCACGCACAGCACATCGTTGTCCACCAGGGCGCGGGCATCGTCTTCGTCCAGTTCGTTCTGGGTGGCGCAGGGCAGGGCGATCTCGGCCGGGATGTGCCAGGGGCGCTTGCCGTCCAGGTACTCGAAGCGTTTGTCATCAGCCAGTTCGGACAGGCAGCCGCGACGTTCGTTGCGTAGTTCCATCACCTCCTGCAGGCCCGCTTCATCGAAGCCGTTGCGGGCGTACAGCGTGCCGCCGGAATCGGAAAGCGTGAGTACGTTCGCGCCCAGCTCGATGGCCTTGATCGCGGCATGCTGGGCCACGTTGCCAGCGCCGGAAATCAACACCCTGGCGCCATCGGTATCGCGGCGGGCATGGTGCAGCATCTGCTCGACGAAGTAGACCGTGCCGAAGCCGGTCGCCTCCGGGCGCATCAGGCTGCCACCGTAGGAGAGACCTTTGCCGGTGAACACGCAGGCGGCATTGTTGGTGAGCTTCTTCATCATGCCGGCCATGTAGCCGACCTCGCGCGCGCCGACGCCGATATCGCCAGCCGGTACATCGGTGTCGGCACCCAGGTGGCGATGCAGTTCCAGCATCAGCGCCTGGCAGAAGCGCATCACCTCGGTGTCGCTGCGGCCCTTGGGATTGAAATCCGAACCGCCCTTGCCACCGCCCATCGGCAAGGTGGTCAGCGCGTTCTTCAGGGTCTGCTCGAAGGCGAGGAACTTCAGGATCGATTGGTTGACCGACGGATGGAAGCGCATGCCGCCTTTGAACGGGCCGATCGCCGAACTGTGCTGCACGCGCCAGCCGCGATTCACATGGGTCTTGCCGGCGTCATCGGCCCAGGCCACGCGGAACTGGATCACCCGCTCCGGCTCCACCAGCCGCTCCAGCAGGCCTTGTTCCAGGTAGCGGGGGTTTCGCTCCAGGAACGGCCACAGGCTCTGGATCACTTCTTTGACGGCCTGCAGGAATTCCGGCTGATGCGGATCGCGCTGGGCCACGTGGTTGAGAAAGTCGGCAGAGGAACGAGGGTTCAAAGGCTTTCCTTGTTGGGGGCCGGCCGCTGGCTGCGACGTGGCCGACGGGACAGGGAGGCCGTGCGGGATGTGGACACACGAACGCGGCCCTCAGGCCGCGTTCGTGACGATCATTGCAGCTTGGCAAGGACCGCGTCGGTTGCTGCGGCGGTACTCACCGCAAGACCCTTGGCGGCGAGATCGGCGGTGAACACGCCGTCATCCAGCACGGCATACACCGCGGCCTCGACCGTAGCAGCCTCGTCGTCCAGCCCCAGTGAATGCCGCAGCAGCATAGCGGCACTGAAGATCGTCGCGTACGGATTGGCAATGCCCTTGCCGGCGATGTCCGGCGCCGAGCCGTGGATCGGCTCGTAGATGCCCACTGCGCCGGGCTCGCCCAGCGATGCCGAGGGCAGCAGGCCGAGCGAGCCGGCCAACATCGAGGCTTCGTCGGTGAGGATGTCGCCGAACATGTTCTCGGTCACGATCACGTCGTACTCGCGCGGCTTGGCCAGCAGATGCATGGCCATCGAATCGACCAGCTGGTGCTCCAACGCGATCTCCGGGAATTCCTCGCGGCCGATCCGCGCGGCGACATCGCGCCACAGGCGCGAGGTTTCCAGCACGTTGGCCTTGTCCACCGAGGTGACCTTGCCGCGGCGGGTCTGGGCCAGGCGGAACGCGGTGCGCAGCACGCGCTCGATCTCGCCCACGCTGTAGCTGCACAGGTCGCTGGCGGTCTCGGCGGTGCGGGTCTTCTCACCGAAGTAGATGCCGCCGGTCAGCTCACGCACGACCACGAAGTCCACACCCTCCAGCAGTTCGGCCTTGATCGGCGAGGCGCCAAGCGCGGCCGCGTGCGTGCGCACCGGGCGCAGGTTGGCGTACAGACCCAGCGCCTTGCGGATTGCCAACAGGCCCTGCTCCGGGCGGACCTTGGCATTCGGATCGGACCACTTCGGGCCGCCGACCGCGCCGAGCAGGATGGCGTCTGCCTTGCGGCACGCCTCCAGCGTGGTGGCCGGCAGCGGCTCGCCGTGGCGATCGATGGCGATGCCCCCGATATCGTGTTCCTGGAACCCGAAGGTGTGACCGAAACGGGTGGCGACGGCTTCCAGCACCGCCACGGCGGCGGCGGCGACTTCCGGACCGATGCCGTCACCCGGCAATACGACAATCTCAGCGTGCATGTTCACTCTCGTAACGTTCAATGTCAGGGGTACGGCCCAACAGATACCCCAATTGGTCCACGCCTTCCAGCAGGCAGGTCTGCGAGAAGCCGTCCAGCGGGAAGGCATACACGCGTCCATCGGGGGTGCGCAGTTCGCGCGCGGCCACGTCGATGGTCAATTCGTCATCCGGACGCTGCATCAGGGTCTGCACATCGGCCTCGTCCAGCACGATCGGCAGCAGGCCGTTCTTGAGCGAATTGCCGCGGAAGATATCGGCGATCTCGCTGCTGACGATGGCGCGCAGGCCCAGGTCGGTCAGCGCCCACGGCGCATGCTCACGCGAGGAGCCGCAGCCGAAGTTGCGGCCGGCCAGCAGAATGCTGCGGCCAGCGTTGTGCGGCTGGTTGAAGGCGAACGCCGGGTTCGGCACGCCCTCGCTCTGCCAGCGCCAATCGTTGAATGCGTGCTTGCCCAAACCGACGCGCTCGGTGGTGGACAGAAAGCGCGCGGGAATGATCTGGTCGGTGTCGATGTTGGTCTCGCGCAGCACCACGCTGGTCGAGGTCAGGGTACGGAAGCCGCTCATCAGGCCACCTCCAGCGTGGCGTACAGTTCGCGTGGGTCGGCCACGCGGCCGTTCACCGCAGCCCAGGCGGCCGTCATCGGCGAGGCCAGCAGGGTGCGCGAACCGGGGCCTTGGCGGCCTTCGAAATTGCGGTTGCTGGTGCTGACCGCCAGTTGTCCCGGCGCGACCAGATCACCGTTCATGGCGATGCACATCGAGCAGCCCGGCTCGCGCCATTCGGCACCGGCCGCGCGCACCACCGCATCGATGCCTTCGGCTTCGGCCTGGCGCTTGACGATTTCCGAACCGGGCACCACCAGCATGCGTACGCCGTCGGCAACGCGGCGGCCCTGCAGCACATGTGCCACTTCGCGCATGTCGCTCAGCCGGCCGTTGGTGCAGGAGCCGACGAAGACCACATCCACCGGGGTGCCGGCCAGGGTCTGCCCGGCGTGGAAGTGCATGTAGTCCAGGCCTTTCTGGTCGGCCGCATCGTTGGCCGCCGGGATCGGCTGGTCCACCGCGATCGCCGTGCCGGGGTGGGTGCCCCAGGTCAGGGTGGGGCGGATGTCGGCGGCCTCGATGTGGACCTCGACATCGAAGCGCGCGCCGGCATCGCTGCGCAGCTGCGACCAGGCGGCAACGGCGGCATCGAAGTCGGCGCCCTTGGGCCCGCGCGGGGTGTTGGCGACCCAGTCGAAGGTGGTCTGGTCGGGGGCGACCATGCCGGCGCGAGCGCCGGCCTCGATGGACATGTTGCACAACGTCATGCGCTGTTCCATGTCCATCGCCTCGATGGCGCTGCCGCGGAACTCCAGCACGTGGCCGGTGCCGCCGTTGACGCCGATCACGCCGATGATGTGCAGCACCACGTCCTTGGCGCCGACACCCTGGGCCAGCGCGCCATCGACGGTGATCGCCATCGTCTTGGCTTTACGCTGCAGCAGACACTGCGTCGCCAGCACATGGCCGACCTCGCTGGTGCCGATCCCGAAGGCCAGCGCGCCAAACGCGCCATGTGTGGAGGTGTGGCTGTCGCCGCAGACGATGGTCATGCCCGGCTGGGTGAAGCCCTGCTCGGGGGCGATTACGTGCACGATGCCGCGGCTGGCCGACTGCAGGTCGAACAGCTCGATGCCGTGCGTGGCGCAGTTGTCGGCCAGCATCGTCACCTGGGCTTCGGAGGCGGCGCTGGCATAGGGCAGCTTGCCGTCGGCACCGGCCGGCAGGGTGGGGGTGGAGTGGTCCATCGTCGCCTTGGTCCGGTCCGGCCGGCGCGGGGAGAGGCCACGCTCGCGCAGTTCGGTGAAGGCCTGCGGCGAGGTCACCTCGTGGATCAGGTGCAGGTCGATGTACAGCACGGCGGGCGCGCTGTCGGTCTCGGGAACGACGACGTGGGCATCCCACAGTTTGTCGTACAGGGTGCGGGGAGCTGGGGTCATGGACTGGCCTTGCTGCGGTTCGGGGTACGTAGTGGGGGTGCTCAGGCCGCGGCGGTGGCCGCGGGCTGCTCGGCCGTCGCGTTGCGCTGGCGCAGCAGACGGTTGGCGACCTCCAGCCACGCCAGTGCGGAGGCTTCGATGATGTCGCGGCTGGTGCCGGTGCCTTCGTACTCCACGCCCTCATGGCGCACGCTCAGGTTGGCTTCGCCGCGCGCATCGGCGCCGATGCCCACACTGTGCACGTGGTAGCTGTCCAGCATCAACTGCACGCCGGTGGCGGCCGACAATGCGCCGAACAGCGCATCGACCGGACCATCGCCCTGCGCCGTCTCGGCAACGCGGTTGCCGTCAGGATCGGACAGCTCGACCAGCGCGTTGGCGCGGCTGCCGACGTCGCTGATCGTCATCGAGGCCAGCCGGTAGCCGTTCTGGGTAGCGCTGCCCTGCATCAGGGTCTGCAGGTCGGCGTCGGTGACCACGCGCTGCTGTTCGCACAGTGCCTTGAACTGTTCAAAGACGTGCTTCAGTTCCTCCTCGTACAGGAAGAAGCCCAGCGCACGCAGGCGTTGTTCGACCGCAGCGCGGCCACTGTGGCGGCCCAGCACCATCTGCGAGGATTCCCAGCCCACGTCTTCCGGGCGCATGATTTCGTAGGTGCCGCGGTGACGCAGCATGCCGTGCTGGTGGATGCCCGACTCGTGTGCGAAGGCGTTGGCGCCGACGATCGCCTTGTTGCGCTGGACCGGCATGCCGACCAGACGCTGCAGCAGCTGCGAGGTGGCGACGATGCGCTGGGTGTTGATGTGCGTGTCTTCGTCGTAGAAGGCGTTGCGTACCTTCAGCACCATCGCGATTTCTTCCAGCGAGCAGTTGCCGGCGCGCTCGCCGATACCGTTGACGGTGCACTCGACCTGACGCGCGCCGCCTTCGATGGCGGCCAGCGAGTTGGCCACGGCCAGGCCCAGATCGTTATGGCAGTGCGCGCTGAAGATGATGCGGTCGCTGTCCGGCACGCCGGCGATCACGCGCTGGAACATCCCGCGGATCTCTTCCGGCGTGGTGAAGCCCACGGTGTCGGGCAGGTTGATGGTGGTGGCGCCGGCGGCTACCGCCACGCGGGCGACCTCGATCAGGAAGTCTTCCTCGGTCCGCGTGGCGTCTTCAGCGGAGAACTCCACATCACCCACATAGCTTCGGGCCAGGCTGACGTGCTTGTGCACCGACTCCAGCACCTGCTCGCGGCTCATGCGCAGCTTGTGCTCGCGGTGCAGCGGGCTGGTCGACAGGAATACATGCAGGCGCGGGTTCGCCGCTGCCTCCAGCGCCTTGGCCGAGGTTTCGATATCGGCGGCCAGGCAGCGCGACAGCACGGCCAGGGTCGGGCGGCGGACTTCGCGGGCGATCATGGCCATCGCTTCGCGGTCGGACTGGGAGCTGGCCGGGAAGCCGGTTTCCATGACATCCACGCCCAGCTCGTCCAGTGCGCGGGCCATTACCAGCTTCTGCTGCGGGCTCATGCTGCAGCCGGGCGATTGCTCGCCGTCGCGCAGGGTGGTGTCGAAAATTCTGATTCGGGGGGAGTTGGGCATGGTCACCAGGAGGTCTCCTCGACGGCAAGGTCGGATGGGATGGCAGAGGTAGGAATCGAAGCGGAAATCGGGGATGTCGCGAGCACGGTTGGTAGGGGCGGGCGTGTTCGCTCGCTGGCGCGGCGGCGCGGCTTGCGCGGGGGGCGGGGACGGATGTCGGCCAGCAGCTGGGCCAATACCAGCGCATCGATGTTGCCGCCGGAGACCACCGCGCACTTGCGCTTGCCGGCGACCCGGCGGCCGGCGGCCAGTGCCAGCGCGCCGGCACCTTCGGCGATGACGTGCTCTTCCAGCGCCAGCCGCACCAGGGTCTCGCGCAGCTCGGCTTCACGCACGATCACCACATCGTCCAGCAGCGCACTGCACAGCTTGCGGGTCAGGAAACCGGGAATCTTCACCTTGACGCCGTCGGCCAGCGTGGCGACGGGGGCGATTTCACGCACGTCGCCGCGGATGGCGCGGGCCATCGAATCGACGCCCTCCACCTGCGCACCGACGATGCGCACGCCCTGCGATTTCAGCGCCAGCGCGACGCCGGAGGCCAGGCCACCGCCGCCGATCGGCACGATCACCACGTCCGGCGCATGCGGGGCCAGTTCAATGCCCAAGGTGCCCTGGCCGGCGATCACGTCCGGGTCGTCGAAGGCGGACAGGAAGCGATAGCCGTGCTGGTCGGCCAGGGCACGGGCGAAGGCGTAGGCCTCGTCGTAGCTCTCACCGTGCTGGCGCACGGTGGCGCCCCAGTGGGCGACCCCGGCGATCTTGGTGGCCGGTGCACCGTGCGGCATCACCGTGATCGCCGGAATGTTCAAGCGGTAGGCGGCCCACGCCACGCCCTGGGCGTGGTTGCCGGCCGAGGCGCAGATGACCGGGCGGTCATCGCCGCGCTCACGCCCGGCCAGCAGGGCGTTCAATGCACCGCGCACCTTGTAGGACCCGGTGCGCTGCAGGTTTTCCAGCTTCAGCCAGACGCCGAAACGCTCGGCGTAGTGCAGCGGCGTGGGCGGCAGGAAGCGGCGCAGCCGCGCCTGCGCGGCCAACACATCGGCGACGCTTACGTCGCCTACCTCCGGTTCCTGCGGGGTACGGCTAGCCGGCATCACGCACCCGGCCATGGTGATCGTCGCGGCGCGGTACGCGCTGCGACGGCGCACGGTGCGACGCACGACCGAGAAGACACCTCCGTACCGGCACCGATGCAACGGTGCGGGCGTTCATGCGGATACTCCGGGTTCCAGCGCGCTGATGCGCACCGAAACACAGTCGTAGATCTTCTCGATCTGGCGACGCAGGGTTTCCGGCGGGCGGGTGGAATCGACCACCAGCTGCAGGTGCCAGCGGCCGTCGTCGGCGGCATTGGGCGCACCGGCGATCGCGCGCGGCGCGAAGCCGCGGCGTTCGGCCATGCCGATCACGCGCAGCAGCGCGCCTTCGGCCGGGGTCAGCACCAGGTCAAGCCGGTATTGCATTGGGGAACTCCTGGGACTGATGAGCGGGGTTGCTTTCCAGCATGGTGCTGTTGGCGTTGTTGGGCGGCACCAGCGGCCACACGTTGGCACGCGCATCGATGGCCACATGCAGCAGCGCCGGGCCGGGCTGGGCCAGCATCGCGGCCAGGCCACCTTCGACATCGTCACGCGCCTCGATGCGCGTGGCCGGAATGCCAAACACCTGGGCCAGTGCGGCGAAGTCGGGGTTGTCGGACAGATCGATCTCGCTGTAGCGCTCGGCGAAGAACAGTTCCTGCCACTGGCGGACCATGCCCAGCGAGCTGTTGTCCAGCAGCACGATCTTCACCGGCAGGCGGCAGCGGGCGATGGTGACCAGCTCCTGCACGTTCATCATGAAACTGCCATCGCCGGAGACCAGCACCACGGTGCGATCCGGGCAGGCGAACTGCGCACCCATCGCCGCGGGCAGGCCGAAGCCCATGGTGCCCAGCGCACCGCTGGTCAGGTGGTTGCGCGGGTGGGTGAAACGGCAATGCTGGGCGACCCACATCTGATGCTGGCCGACATCGCAGGCGATGATCGCGTCGCTCGGCGCCAGCTCGCTCAGCCGCTTCAGCAGCGCCGGTGCGTAGATGTGCTTGCCCGGTGCGTCGTAGCGCGGGGCGAAGCGTTCACGATGGCCCTGGCAGCGCTTGGCCCAGGCCTCCTGCGTGGCCGGTGCGGTGGCCGCGGCGGTCAGTGCGCGCAGCGCCGTACCGACATTGCCCGGCACCGCGATGTCGGCGGTGCGCAGCTTGGAGATCTCGTACGCATCGGCATCGATATGCACGACGCGGGCAAACGGGGCGAACTCGTTCAACTTGCCGGTCGCGCGGTCATCGAAACGCGCCCCGACCACGACCAGCAGATCGCTTTCCTGCACGGCCATGTTGGCCGCGCGGGTGCCGTGCATGCCCAGCATGCCCAGGTAGTGAGGGTGCTGCGGCGGCAGCGCCCCCAGGCCGCGCAGGGTCAGCACGGTCGGAATACGGGTTGCCTCGACGAAGGCACGGAAGTCCTCCACCGCATCGCCCAGCGCCACGCCACCCCCGGCATAGATCACCGGCTTTTCGGCCGCGGCGATGGCGGCGATGGTCTGCGCGATGGCCTCGTCCTGCGGCGCAGGCGGTGCCACCACCGTGGACGGCACGTGGTCGGGCAGGTGCGACGCATCGGCCACCTGCACGTCTTTGGGCAGATCGATCAGCACCGGACCAGGACGACCCTCGCGGGCGATCCGGAACGCATCGGCGACCACCTGCGGCAGGTCATCGACCGAGCGCACCAGCCAGCTGTGCTTGACGATCGGCAGGGTCAGCCCGAACACGTCCAGTTCCTGGAACGCGTCGGTGCCCAGCAGCGGGGTGGCGACCTGGCCGGTGATGCAGACCATCGGCACCGAATCCAGCATCGCATCGGCGATGCCGGTGACCAGGTTGGAGGCGCCCGGGCCGGAGGTGGCGACGCAGACGCCGACCCGGCCGCTGGCACGGGCGAAACCGTTGGCGGCCAGGGCCGCGCCCTGCTCATGGCGGACCAGGATGTGCTTCAGCCCGGAATCCACCAGGGCGTCATAGAACGGCATGATGGTGCCGCCCGGATAGCCGAACAGCGTATGCACGCCCTCGGCTTCCAGGGCCTGCGTCAACCAGCGTGCGCCGTTGCGGGGCGCGGTGCTGTGTGCGGAGGTATTCATGCGGTGACCTTTACGAAAGCGGGTGGGGGAGCCGCGCGGTTACGCGGCTTGACTTTGCAACCAGACCATCTTGGCGCGCAGTTCCTTGCCTACCTTCTCGATCGGGTGCTCCAGGTCGGCCTGCTTGAACTTGTTGTAGTTCGGCAGGCCCGCTTCGTACTCGGCCACCCAGTTCTTGGTGAAGGTGCCGTTCTGGATATCGGTCAGCACGTCCTTCATGCGCGCCTTGGTGCCGGCGTCGATCACGCGCGGGCCGCTGACGTAGTCGCCGTACTGCGCGGTTTCGGAGATGAATTCCAGCATGCGGGTGATGCCGCCTTCGTAGAACAGGTCCACGATCAGCTTCAGTTCGTGCAGGACTTCGTAGTAGGCGATTTCCGGCTGGTAGCCGGCTTCGACCAGGGTTTCGAAACCGGCCTGCACCAGGGCCGAGGCGCCACCGCACAGCACGGCCTGCTCGCCGAACAGATCGGTTTCGGTCTCTTCCTTGAAGGTGGTCTGGATCAGGTTGGCGCGCGCGCCGCCCAGGCCACCGGCGTAGGCCAGGGCGTACTCGGCGGCCTTGCCGCTCTTGTCCTGGTAGACCGCCCAGATGCACGGCACACCGCGGCCGATCTCATACTCGCGACGGACCAGTGCACCCGGGCCCTTCGGCGCGACCAGTACCACGTCCAGATCCTCGCGCGGTTTGATCATGTCGAAATGCACGTTCAGGCCGTGCGCGAACAGCAGCACCGCGCCCTGTTTCATGTTCGGCGCGAGCACGTCTTCGTAGAGCTTCTTCTGCACCATGTCCGGGGTCAGCACGGCGACCAGATCGGCATCCTTCACCGCCTCGGCGGGGGCTTTGACGGTGAAGCCGTCGGCCTGTGCCTTGACCTCGGTCGGACCGCCCGGGCGCAGCCCGACGACGACATCGAAACCGGATTCACGCAGATTCAGCGCGTGCGCGCGGCCCTGGCTGCCGTAGCCGACAACAGCGATCTTGATCTGGGGCAGGTCGTTGGTGCTCATGGGGGAGGTCCTTTGGAGGCAAGAAAAAAGAGGGCCGACGGTCAGCGACGCGTCGGCCCATCAGGGGAAGGGGTGGCACCGGCCTGGCCGCGACCACACGCGAACGCACCCGCCGTGGGGGCGGTAGGCGTCGGCTGGCTCGAGGTGGGCTGGCGGGTCATGGTGGAAGGCAACTCGGAGGGAGGTGGGAAATCAAAGGGTTCTGAAACGAAAAAACCCGCACCTGGTCGGGTGCGGGTTTTGATGGATACCTGGCAGTCTTGCTTACACGCCGGTCCGTCCCGCACCTGTTGGTTGGGTAATAAGTACGAGGACGAGAAGCGAATGGATGGAGGCCGCGCCGTGGTCGGCGTGCTCGATGGATTCGCGGGTGGCTGTGCGCTGCAACATGAGATCGAGAAAACCACACGGCTTTTGGCGGTGTCAACCCTGGAAACACAATTTCCATCGGTTTCGCCTGCATCCACCGCAAGGCCCCGTCGTACAAGGATGGTTGCGGCTGAAAGCGTTCCGATGAACTGGAATTCAGCATTTTGCAGGGCCTGATTGCGCGGATTCGCGGCGGATTTGTGGGAGGTGCATGACCATAGTGGGATGTGCTCCGGCGGCATCTGCCGCCACCATCAGCTCGCTACCACCCTCAGGAACCACCCCGTGTCCTCACGCCTTGCCCGCGGCCTGCTCGCCGCCGCCGTCCTGTGTGCCCTGCCTGCGGCCGCCATCGCTGCCGACCGGATCACCGGCCACACCTTCGCCACCCGCTCGGAGGTGATCGCCCCGCACGCGATGGCCGCCACCTCCCAGCCCCTGGCCACCCAGATCGCCCTGGACGTGATGAAGTCCGGTGGTTCGGCGGTGGATGCCGCGATCGCGGCCAATGCCGCTCTCGGTTTGATGGAACCCACCGGCAACGGCGTCGGCGGTGATCTGTTCGCGATCGTATGGGACCCCAAAAGCGGGAAGCTGTATGGGTACAACGGCTCGGGTCGCTCGCCGAAGTCGCTGACCCTGGCCGAGTTCCAGCGCCGGGGCCTGAAGGAGATTCCGGCCACCGGTCCGCTGCCGGTCTCGGTACCCGGCGCGGTGGATGGCTGGTTCGCCCTGCATGACCGTTTCGGCCGCAAGCCGATGGCCGACAACCTCGCGCCCGCCATCCGCTACGCCCGCGAAGGCCACCCGGTCGCCGAGGTGATCGCCTACTACTGGGACCGCTCGGTGCCGCGACTGTCCAAGTACCCTGGCTTCACCGAGCAGTTCACGATCAACGGCCATGCCCCGCGCAAGGGAGAGATGTGGAAGAACCCGAACCTGGCCCACACGCTGGAGCAGATCGCCCAGGGCGGCCGCGATGCCTTCTACAAAGGCGAGATCGCCCGCACCATCGGCACTTACTTCAAGGCCAATGGCGGCTACCTGAGCTATGAGGACATGGCCAGCCATCACGGCGAGTGGGTGGAGCCGGTCAGCAGCAACTACCGCGGCTATGACGTGTGGGAGCTGCCGCCGAACAGCCAGGGCATCGCCGCGCTGCAGATCCTCAACGTGCTGGAAGGCTACGATTTCTCCAACATCCCCTTCGGCTCGCCCGAACACGTGCACCTGTTCGTGGAAGCCAAGAAGCTGGCCTTCGCCGACCGCGCGCGCTTCTACACCGATCCGGCGTTCCACCCGGCCCCGGTCGACCGGTTGATTTCCAAAGGCTACGCCGCTGAGCGCCGCAAGCTGATCTCGATGGACAAGGCGCTGAGTGAAGTGCAGCCGGGTACGCCGAAGCAGCTGCAGGAAGGTGACACGATCTACATGACCGTCGCTGATGCCGACGGCATGATGGTCTCGCTGATCCAGTCCAACTACCGCGGCATGGGCAGCGGCATGGCGCCTCCGGGCCTGGGATTCATCCTGCAGGACCGTGGCGAGATGTTCGTGCTGCAGAAGGATCACCCGAACGGCTATGCGCCGGGCAAGCGTCCGTTCCAGACCATCATCCCGGGCTTCGTCACCAAGGACGGCAAGCCGTGGATGAGCTTCGGCGTGATGGGGGGCGCGATGCAGCCGCAGGGCCATGCCCAGATCGTGATGAACATGGTCGATTTCGGAATGAATCTGCAGGAAGCCGGGGATGCGCCGCGCATCCAGCACGAGGGCTCGACCGAGCCGACCGGGCAGGCCACCGCGATGAGCGACGGTGGCGAAGTCAACCTGGAAACCGGCTTCCCGTACGAAACAGTGCGCGCGTTGATGCGCAAGGGCCACCGGGTGGTGTTCGCGGATGGTCCCTACGGTGGGTACCAGGCGATCCTGCGTGATCCGGAGACCGGGGTGTACTACGGCGCGTCGGAAAGCCGCAAGGATGGGCAGGCGGCGGGGTACTGATTCCCTCGTGCTTCGTAGCGCCGACCGTTGGTCGGCAGAGTCGCAGGGCAGAGCGTCAAGCAGGGCGTAAAGCAGGGCGCTTTGGGGCTGCGGGTAGTGGGCCGCCCTGGGTGGGTTGGCGGGACCCGCCGTGAATCCATCCATGGAGGCTCATGTCGCCGCATCCTTGCGGCTCATGGTCCCGCCAACCCACCCACGCCGACCCACCTACAGTGGGTCGGTGCGCATGGCAAAAGCGAACGCGGCCGAAGCGGTAGAGCCACGCCATGCGTGGCTGCTTTGCCTCAACCAGGAGCCAAGGCGTCAGGTGCACGCTGCTGCGCCGAGCTTGGCCCGGCGGCTCTCCCCAGAACCACCTTAAAACTGTGAGCGGGACGGGGCGGGTGGGTTGTCGGCACCATGAGCGCCATGGATGGCGCGACATGAGCCTCCAAGGACGGATTCACGGCGTGTCCCGCCAACCCACCCGTCCCGGCCCGCCCACCGATAGCCCGGGAGCGTGCCGCTCTAAGCGACCAACCCAGCCACCCTAAGGCGCCCGAGCCGCCTCATCGCGTGTCTCTTCCTGCGCCGCGATCTCCCGCTCGATCCACTCGTCCATCAACCGCCGCGCGCGCTGCGCACGGCGCCGCTGCAGCGCATGCTCCATATCCAGTACCCGGTACAACGACCACATCACCGCCAGCATCAACAACGCAAACGGCAGTGCCGCGATCGTGATCATCCCCTGCAGCGCATTGAGGCCGCCGGCCAACAGCAGCACGCCCGCGATCAACGCAATCGCCACGCCCCACACCATCCGGCGCGCCAGCGGCGGATCGCCGGCCTCCTCCGTCGACATCGTCGCCAGCACCAGCACCGCCGAATCGGCCGAGGTCACGAAGAAGATCATCAACAGCACCAGCGCGATCACCGACAACACCGTCGGCATCGGCAGGCTGTCGAACATCGTGAACAGCACCGTCTCGTAGCCATTGCCCAGCGCCTGGGCCAGATCCACGTGGCCGAAGATCTGCGACCACAGCGCCGTGCCACCGAATACCGAGAACCACAGGAAGCCCAGCACGCTCGGTGCGATCACCACGCCCAGCACGAACTCGCGGATGCTGCGCCCACGCGAGACGCGCGCGATGAACGAACCCACGAACGGCGCCCACGCGATCCACCACGCCCAGTAGAAGATCGTCCAGTCCGCCACCCATGTGCTGCCCGAGAACGGGGACATCCGCAGGCTCATCGTCACCAGCGAATTGAGGTAGGAGCCGATCGTGGTGGTGAACGTATCGAAGATGAAGCCGGTCGGCCCCAGCACCAGGATCAGCGCCAGCAGCAATGCCGCCAGGCCGAGGTTGAAGTTCGAGAGCCATTTGATGCCGCGGTGCACGCCACTGGTGGTGGAGGCCATGTACAGCACGAACGCCACCGCGATGATGGTCAACTGCACGGGTACCGAGGCCTGGATACCGAACACGCGCTCAAGGCCGGCCGCGATCTGGATCGTGCCGAAGCCCAGCGTCGTGGCCACACCGATCGCCGTGGCGACCACGGCGGCGACGTTGACCACGGTACCCATCCAGCCGCGGTGATGCGCGCCGATGATCGGCTGCAGCAGATCGCTGATCAGCCCGCGGCCGTTGCGGTTGAACTGGAACCAGGCCATCGCCAGGCCGATCAGCGCGTAGATCGCCCAGGGATGCAGGCCCCAATGGAAGAACGCATAGCGCATCGATGCGCGCGCCGCTTCCATGCTTTGCGGGGCCAGTCCCTCGGGCGGCTTCACGAAGTGCGAGATCGGTTCGGCCGCGCCCCAGAAGACCAGGCCGATGCCCATGCCGGCGGCGAACAACATCGACATCCAGCTCGCATTGGAAAAATCAGGCTCGGCATCCTCGCCGCCGATGCGCAGCGAACCGAAGCGGCCGAAGGCCAGGTACATCAGGAACGACAGCGTGATGAACACCACCAGCAGATACAGCCAGCCAGTACTGCGGATGATGGTGGACAGGCCGCTCTGGACGACCTCGTTGAAGGGGCCCGGCGCGAGGCCGGCGATCAGCACCAGCAGTGCGACCAGTGCGATGGAAATGCGGAACACCATGCAGGCGTGTCTCCGATCAGTAGGGGCGAGCCGAGGCTTGCAATCTCCAGCGGCACAACGGCAACAACTGGGGCGGATCAAGCCGGTCGAGGCCGGTCAGTACGGACGTCAATGGCGTCGAGCAGAGCGCGGTGTGCGCACGATCGGGAGGCTACCCCCTGACCGCACCGCATACCGCGCTGCAGCATGGTAGTGCATGGGGTGTCGGCGCTCTGTTCACATGCAAAGGCCCATCACGTCAGTGTGCGGCTCGGTCGTGCGCCCGTGGGCGCCGCTTTGTGCTCTAATTCGCCCCGAAGCGGGGGTACCGCGGCCCAGTGGCCAAGGTTGAGACAGTCCCTTCGAACCTGATCCGGTTGATACCGGCGTAGGGAAGCTTCGCATCTGCAGATGCATTGCGCCGTAGGGCCACCCCGCCCGGAGACCGCCCGCAATCCGTCCGTCGAGCGCCGCCGTTTCGTCCCTCCCATGCGAATCCCTCGCATAGAACCGCACAGTCCCTGTGCGGGGATTGAACCTAGGACGATGCCTCAATGAACGCACAGCTCTCCGCCCTGCAGCAACAGGCCCAGCAACTCTCCGAATCGGTCACGCGGCCGATTCCCGGCTCGCACAAGATCCACGTGCAGGGCTCGCGCAGCGACCTCCAGGTGCCGATGCGCGAGATCACGCTGACCCGCACGCCCACCTTGTTTGGTGGCGAAGAGAACGCGCCGGTCACGGTGTACGACACCTCCGGCCCCTACACCGATCCGGCTGTCGCCATCGACCTTTCCGTCGGCCTGCCTGCGCTGCGCGCGGCCTGGGTGGCCGAGCGCGGCGATACCGAGGTGCTGGACGGCCTGAGCTCGGCATTCGGCCGCTCGCGCGAAACCGATACCCGTCTGGACGCGGTACGCTTCCCCGCGCGGTTGCAGCCTCGCCGTGCGCGGGCCGGCGCCAATGTCACCCAGATGCACTACGCACGCCGCGGCATCATCACGCCGGAGATGGAGTTCGTGGCGATCCGCGAGAACCAGCGGCTCGATGCGATCCGCGACGCCGCACTGCTGCAGCAGCATCCCGGCGAGTCCTTCGGTGCCTCGATCCCCAGGATCATCACCCCCGAGTTCGTCCGCGATGAGATTGCGCGTGGCCGTGCCGTGCTACCCAACAACATCAACCACCCGGAAAGCGAGCCGATGATCATCGGCCGCAACTTCCTGACCAAGATCAACGCCAACATCGGCAACAGCGCGGTGTCCTCGGGCATTGCCGAGGAGGTGGAAAAGCTGGTCTGGGCGATCCGCTGGGGCGGCGATACCGTGATGGACCTGTCCACCGGCAAGCACATCCATGAAACCCGCGAGTGGATCCTGCGCAACTCGCCGGTGGCGATCGGCACCGTGCCGATCTACCAGGCCCTGGAGAAGGTCGATGGCCGCGCCGAAGAACTGAACTGGGCGATCTTCCGCGACACGCTGATCGAGCAGGCCGAGCAGGGCGTGGACTACTTCACCATCCACGCCGGCGTGCTGCTGCGCTACGTGCCGCTGACCGCCAAGCGCGTGACCGGCATCGTCTCGCGCGGTGGCTCGATCATGGCCAAGTGGTGCCTGGCGCATCACAAGGAGAACTTCCTCTACACGCACTTCGAGGACATCTGCGAGATCATGAAGGCCTACGACGTGACCTTCTCGCTGGGTGACGGCCTGCGCCCGGGCTGTATCGCCGATGCCAACGATGCCGCGCAGTTCGGCGAGCTGGAGACGCTGGGCGAGCTGACGAAGATCGCGTGGAAGCATGACGTGCAGACCATGATCGAAGGCCCCGGCCACGTGCCGATGCAGCTGATCAAGGAGAACATGGACAAACAGCTGCGCGAGTGCGGTGAAGCCCCGTTCTATACGCTCGGCCCACTGACCACCGATATCGCGCCGGGCTACGACCACATCACCAGTGCGATCGGTGCGGCCATGATCGGCTGGTACGGCACCGCGATGCTCTGCTATGTCACCCCGAAGGAACACCTGGGCCTGCCCAACCGCCAGGACGTACGCGACGGCATCATGGCCTACCGCATTGCCGCGCACGCCTCGGACCTGGCCAAGGGCCACCCCGGCGCGCAGGTCCGCGATAACGCGCTGAGCAAGGCGCGTTTCGAATTCCGCTGGGAAGACCAGTTCCATCTCGGGCTGGATCCGGAAAAGGCCAAGGAATTCCATGACGAGACGCTGCCCAAGGACGCGCACAAGCTCGCCCACTTCTGCTCGATGTGCGGCCCGCACTTCTGTTCGATGAAGATCACCCAGGATGTGCGCGATTACGCCGCCGGGCAGGGGCTGGAGGCGCACACGGCGCTGGAGGCCGGCATGGCCGAGAAGTCCGCCCAGTTCCGCGAGCTCGGGGCGCAGGTGTATCGCCAGGAGTGAGGCAGCGGCCGTGGCGGCGCACAACGCCACGGCCATCATCCGCCGCCTGCGTGATTCCCGCTAAGCTCGGCGCGACCAGGCAGGGATGGGGACGACGATGGCGATAGCACGCAGCACCAAATGGCTGGCCATCGCGCGCCGGCATCCCTCGGCCTGGTTGTTGGCCGTGCAGCTGCTCGGCGTCCTGCTGTATCCGGCAATGGACGAGGCTGGCGCCAGCCGCGCCCTGTTCGGGGCGTTCGGCATCGCCGTGCTTGGCCTGGCGTTGTGGGTGGTACGACGCAGCCCGCTCGGCATGTGGGTGGCGCTGGTGCTGGCCATTCCTTCGGTGGTGTTTTCCATCTCAGGCGCTCTGTTGGAGCGCCCGGCGCTGGTCACCACCGCGCAGCTGCTGGAATGCCTGCTGTATTTCTATACGGCGGGCAGCCTGATCGCCTACATGCTCCAGGACCACAAGGTGACCCGCGATGAGCTGTTCGCGGCGGGAGCCACCTTCACGCTGTTGGCGTGGGCCTTCGCCTTCGCTTTCGCGGTATGCCAGCAGTGGTACCCGGGCAGTTTCGTGGCGGCCAGCGAGAGCGAACTGCGCACCTGGATGGAGTTGCTTTATCTGAGCTTCAGCTTGCTGTCCGGGGTCGGTTTGAGCGATGTGGTGCCCATCCATTCCCAGGCGCGCGCGCTGGTGATGCTGGAGCAGTTCGCAGGCGTGATGTACGTGGCGTTGGTGGTCTCGCGGCTGGTGGGACTCACCATGCTGACCCGTGCACGAAACTGAATCCAACATAAAAAATTCGCGCCAGAAGGCGCGAATGTTGACGCGTTTTATGTGAATTCATCGGCGAGAGAGAGCCTGTTGTCGGCCGCACGCACAGGCGCGGTTAACCGGCATAGGCTATTATTCGCGCGCCTCGGTGTTTTTGCGGTTTGCGCCGATGGCGTGTGCGGAATCTGGCGGTTCGTCCTCGTGTATCGATTGTGACGTTCGCGTGAATTCCAGTGGTTTTTTGCATTTTCCTCGTGTCCTGGATGATCAGTAACGACAGTGAGCGCCCCTCCGCCGATGTGATTCGAATCGGCGACTTCCTCGTTACTCTCTCCTCGCGGGAAGTGATGAGCGAAGGCCTGCGTCGCCCACGTCGACTGACACCCAAAGCATTGGGTGTTCTCAAGGCGCTGCTGCGTTCTCCAGGGGCGGTGGTTACCCGTGATGAACTGTTTGCGGAGGTCTGGCCGGATACGCTGCCGACCAACGACGTGCTGACCCAGGCGGTCACCCAGCTGCGCAAGGCCTTCGCCACTGATGACGATGCGGCCGAACCCTATATCGAAACCATTGCCAAGACCGGTTACCGCCTGCTGATGCCGGTCAGCGTGGTCGACGATGCCGCACCTGTGCTGCTGCTCGAGCCCGCGCTGCCGTCGGCCTCCACGCCTGTGCTCGCCGCCGCGCACGTACCGGCGGCACTGCCGCATGCACCGCCCCCGCAGGACCCGATCAAACGTCGTCGGCGGCGCATCCGCCGCTACGCGGTCATGGTCGTCGGGCTGGTGATGGTGGTGGCGCTGCTGGTGATGGCCGCCATGCTGATGCAACGCGATCCGCCGGCCTCAGCGGTCGAGGCCGCGGTGGAGGACGGCACGCGGGTGATCGGTAGTCCTCAACGCCCGTATCGCCTGATTACCGCCACGGCAGGATTTGAAACGTATCCCACGCTGTCCCCGGATGGATCGCAGATCGCCTATGAAGCCGATGTGCCCAGCCGACCGGGCAGTGTCATCAAGGTGCAGACCTCCGGTAATGCACCAGCACGCGTGCTGGTCGAGCCGCCCACGGGCATGTCCGACCGCTTCCCGAGCTGGTCGCCCAATGGCCGTGAGATCGCGTTCGCCCGGTTCGGCCCGGCCGAAAGCTGCGAGGTGTTGATCGCCAGTGCGACGGGTGGGGCGGTGCGCCATGTGACCCGTTGCGACGGCACTGAGCTGCTCAGTTTCGACTGGACCCCGGACGGTCGCGGCCTGGTCTTCGGCTCGCTGTCCGGACGGTATGCGCAGCGCGGCATCCGCACCCTGGATATCGCCAGCGGCCGCTGGCAGCCGCTCGACTACGACATTGGCAGCGACAACTTCGAATATGCACCGCGGTACTCACCGGATGGGCGCTGGATCGTGTTCGTGCGCAATCCGCAGATCGGCGATCTGTGGCGCATGCCGGCCGAGGGGGGCAGTCCGGAGCAGCTGACCGATGATTCGGCGGAGATTCGTGGCTGGGCCTGGCGCGGCGACAGTCGCCACATCGTGTTCGGCCGCCGGGTCGACAGCGAATCGCGCCTGTATGAGCTCGATACCGATACGCGCGTTCTGCGCGACGTCGGTCTTGACGATGCGCAGTCCCCCACCGTTTCCCGGGCGAACGACATGCTCGCCTTCGTACATCGGCGCCCCCAGTTCGGCTTGTTCCGTGTGCCGGTGGAGGCAGCCGGGCTGGGTGCGCCGCAGCGGCTGTTCCCCTCGGGAGGCCGTGACTCGCAGCCCATGGTCTCTCCGGACGGTCAGCAGATCGTGTTTTCTTCGGACCGTTCGGGCAGCTATGCGCTGTGGTGGGCGGATCTGCAGCGACCTGAGTCGTTGCGTCCGATCGAGGGCCTCAGGCCCGAAGCGCGCCAGGCCTCGGACTGGTCGCATGACGGCAAGCGGGTGCTGGTGTTGGGGCGCGATGAGCATGCCAACCCCGGGATATATGAGGTCTCCCCGCGCGATGAGCAGACGTTGCGTCTGCCGGTTCCGGTGCGCCAGCCATTGCAGGCGCTGTACGGCAAGGATCCGCTGCAGGTGCTGGTGGTGGAACGCGACCGTGATGAGCGGATGCGTCTGTCGCTGTTCGATCGCAGCCTGACCCCGTGGCGACTGATCAGCAGCATCGAGGGCGTTTCCCAGGCGCGTTATGACGTCGCCGGCGAGCGCGTATTGTTCACCCGGCTCTCGGCAGGGGGGCTTTGGCAGGCCGACGCTGCGCTGAGTTCACAGAGCATCCGCCAGATCAGCGAAGATCGCCCCACGCGCTGGCGGTATCGCACCTGGACCGTGTCCGCGCAGGGGGGGATCGACTATCTTTCCAATCGCTCTGATTGCGCCACGGTGTTCACCCGGATCGCACAGCCGATCGCCGATCAGGAGCATTGCCTGGATGCAGACCGCCTCAGCGCCAGCAATGGATTCAGCGCAGGGCCTGGCGGGGAGGCGCTGTATGTCGCGCTGGCGGTGGCCGATGGCACTGACATCGGCGTGATGTCGCTCCCCGAGCGCGTACCGTCGCTGTTTCCGGGGTTCGTCAAGTCTATGATTTTAAAAACAAAAAACCCTTCGTAACTTCTTCGTGGCGTCCTCGTCTCGAATTCGTATCAATCTCGCCAGGACTTCCTGAGGCAGCGGCCTGATTTGGCAAGACTGCAGGCCAGCAAAGGCAAACTCTTGGTGAAGTCATGCGTCAGCTCTCCCTCGCCGATCGCGGTCAATCGCTCTCCCTGGACAAGGTCGTTGACGACGGTCCGTTGCCCACCTGTCTGGGTGTGGCCCGGTTGGGCAGTCTGCAGAGTCCTGGGACGACCTTCACCGTGTGGATCCAGTTGCGGGGCAGTGCGTGGGTCGAGTCCAAGGAAGGGCGGTTCCGCTTGCGCCAGCGTGAGTGGATCGCCTTCGAGAAGGAATCCCGCCCCATGGTCCAGGCCGGCCGCGACGGCTTGTGCATCGGGCTGAGCCTGGCGCCGGACGCGCTGCGCGCGCTGGGTGAGCTCACCGACTGCAGTCTCTACGCGGGTCGCGGCAGCATGAGCCGCAGCGACGCCCGCGTCGCCCTGCGGCTGTGGCGTGACGTCCTGGCCACTGGCCATCCTACCCAGGCCCTGCGCCCGGTGCTGCTGCATCTGGCCGCCCTGCAGCAGGGCATGGCGACGGGCGTACAGCGCTGCCCGGGGCGTTCGCGCAGCCGCAAGCGCCAGGTCTTCGGACGCATGCAGCGCGCCCGTCTGTACCTTGAGGGCAACAGCCACCGCGTCGTGCGCATTGGTGAGCTGGCCGAACTGACCAATTTCTCCAGCTGGTACCTGTCAAAGACGTTCCAGAGCCTGTACGCGGAAAGCCCGCAATCGCTTTCCGCGCGCCTGCGCCTGGAGCGCGCCGCCGATCTGCTGCGCGACACGGACATGATGGTGGGCGAGGTGGCGGCAGCGAGTGGATTTGACAACTGCTGCAGCTTCGCACGGGCGTTTCGAGCCCGCTTCGGACTGTCCGCGTCACGCTATCGTGAGGCCGGTGCGAATCTCTCGCCAGATTCGGCAAAGTCTTCGGTTGTCTCACGCAAATAATTCACTGCAACGCAATCGTAACTTTCCGAGGCGTTTTTAACACGCTACTAACGTACCTCGGAGAGATAAATGAATTTTCGTACTCCCGCAGTGCGGCTGGGCCTTCTGCCCGCCGGCATTGCGCTTGCCCTGACGCCGGCCTTTGCTTCGGCGCAGGAAGCAAGCGGCACGACCGACCTGGACCGCATCCAGGTCACCGGCTCACGTATCCGTCAGGCCAGCACCGAGACCGCCCAGCCGGTGATCGCGCTGCAGCGCGCCGACATCGAGAAGCAGGGCTTCACCAGCGTCGCCGACATCGTCCAGAACCTGTCGGCCACCGGCTCGCCGGCCATCAGCCGCGCCGATGCGCTGTCCTCGGGTGAAGAAGTTGGCGGCCAGTACGTCGACCTGCGCAACCTCGGCCCGGAGCGCACGCTGGTGCTGCTCGACGGCAAGCGCATGGGCGTCAGCTCCGGCGGTTACACCGACCTCGCCTCGATCCCGACCTCGGTCGTGGAGCGCATCGAAGTCCTGACCGATGGCGCTTCGGCGATCTACGGTTCCGACGCGATCGCCGGCGTGGTGAACATCATCACCCGCAAGAACTTCGACGGTCTGGAAGCCAGCGTCTACAAGGGCCAGTACGGCCAGGGCGACGGCGACAAGACCACCTACAACTTCGTGTACGGCCAGACCGGCGATCGCGGTTCGATCACCCTTGGCGCCGAGTACAGCGAGGAAAAGCCGGTTCTGGCCAAGAACCGTCGCTACAGCGCCTCGGCCAACGGTTACCGCCATCCGGTCCCGACCGATGAGGACACCAACGGCTGGAGCGCGATCACCGAGAAGGGCGTGCTGGTTACCGATGATGGCAACTACGTCCTGAACCCGGGCGGCGCCTCGAACAACTTCGGCGATTACCACGATCTGGGCAACGCCGATCTGTCCAACCCGTCGCAGCAGATGTTCCTGTCGACCGGCATCAAGCGTCGTTCGGTCTTCTCCAACGGCCAGTTCGATTTCACCGACAACATCCGCGGTACCGCCAGCGTTCTGTACACCGAACGCGAAGCGCTCCAGCAGATCGCCGGCTACCCGTACCGTTCGGCTGCCTACGACACCCAGATGGACGCCAACAGCGTCTTCAACCCGCTCGATACCGACGTTGATTTCATGCGTCGTACGTGGGAAGTGCCGCGTCAGACCAAGTCCGAGCTCAACACCTTCCGCTTCAGCGGCGGTCTGGAAGGCTCGTTCGAGTTCGCCGACAAGTACTTCGACTGGGATGTGGGCTACGTCTACAACCGGAACAAGGGCGTCAAGACCGGCACCGGCAATCTGTTCATTCCGAACGTGAAGAATGCCGTCGGCCCGTCGTACCTGGATGCCAACGGTATTGCCCAGTGCGGTACCGCCGCGGCTCCGATCGCCGGCTGCACCCCGTGGAACCCGCTGCTGCCGTACGGCTCCACCGCCGACGGTTCGCTGTCCAACCCGGATCTGCAGAAGTACCTGTTCCTGCCGACCCACGACACCTCGCTGACCACCAGCAAGGTCTACAGCGCCAACCTGAGCGGCGCCATCGTGACCCTGCCGGCCGGCGACCTGTCCTTCGCGACCGGCTACGAGCACCGCGAAGAAGAAGCCGAGTACAACCCGGATGCGCTGCTGCAGTCGGGCCTGAGCACCGACCTGGCCGGTGCGCCGACCGCCGGTGGCTACAAGCTGGACGAGTTCTACCTGGAACTGAACGTGCCGATCCTCGCCGATCTGCCGTTTGCCAAGGAACTGTCGGTCGACATGGCCGGCCGTTACTCGGACTACAACACCTTCGGTGACACGTTCAACTCCAAGTTCGGCCTGAAGTGGAAGCCGATCGACGACCTGCTGGTCCGTGGCACCTATGCCACCGGCTTCCGTGCGCCGACCGTCGCCAACCTGTACGGTGGCACTTCGCAGAGCTTCGACAAGTACACCGACCCGTGCGACACCGCCTTCGGTGCAGCCGTGCGCAACCCCGACGTCGCTGCCCGTTGCGGCGGCGCGGTGCCGGCCAACTTCCGTCAGGAAGCGTCGGGTGGCATTGATGCCACCGGCCCGGGTGCACAGTCGAACTACCCGTACCTGTCCGGTTCCAATGATGGCCTGCTGCCGGAAACCTCCAAGACCTGGACCGTCGGCCTGGTCTACAGCCCGAACTTCGTGCAGGGCCTGGATGTCAGCCTGGACTGGTGGAAGATCCGCATCGACAACGTCATCGCGGCGGAGTCGGTCACCTCGATCCTCAACCAGTGCTACGTGCTGAACAACGCCAACGCCTGTGACCGTGTCACCCGTGACACCGACTCCGGTCAGGTCGTCGACGTGACCCGTACGCTGATCAACGGCGGCTACCAGGAAACCGCAGGTTACGACCTGGGTATCCGTTACCGTCTGCCGGAACTGTCCTTCGGCAATGTCGTCATCGACTGGAAGACCACCTATGTGGACTACCTCGAGTACAAGCGCGACAACGAAGCTGAAACCGCTGTCGAGCAGCACACTGGCTGGGGCACCGGCGATTGGGGCGGCAACTTCCGCGTGCGTTCCAACCTGAACATCGATTGGAGCCTGGGCAACTTCGGCGTCAACTGGGGCATGCGTTACTACTCCGGCCTGAAGGAAGAGTGCGCCTACGATCGCGAAGGCGGCCCGGAGTGCAACAACCCGAGCTACTCGTCGGCCTATACGCTGGCGATCCCGGTGCGCAACACCGGTTCGAACACGTTCCATGACCTGCAGGTGCGTTACACCACCCCGTGGGATGCCACCATCTCGGCGGGCGCGAACAACGTGTTCAACCACGAAGGCCCGGTGATGTACAGCCAGCCGAACTCGAGCTTCTCCTACTACGGCGGCTTCGACATCGGTCGGTTCTACTACCTGAAGTACACCCAGCGCTTCTGATCCATCGAAGCAATGGCGTAAAAAGAAAGGAGGGCGGGCCGCAAGGTCCGCCCTCCTTGCGTTGTGGGGTAAGGAAAGTCTGAGTTTCAGCGAAAGGTGATCCGCCTCACGTTTCGGGCGTAAATTCAGTTGATACCGTCAATCGGTCCAATCGTGGACGATTGAGAGATCGATATGAAAATGACGCTCGCTCAGAAGATTTCCGCTGTACTGCTTGCCTCCCTGGCGACCGCGGCCAGTGCGTCGCCCGGCTTGATCGTCTGCGCAGGAGGGCGTTACTGCCAAGAGGTCCGCATCGAATGCCTCGCCGACGGTGGCTCCGCCGCCATGTGCGAGCGCCTGTGGCGCTTGTGCGTGCTGGACGCCTGTCCGCAGCGCTGAAACGACGATGGCGCGCCACAGGGCGTGCCATCCTTTGAGAACGCTTTACCCCGCAATCAGGCGTCGCTGGCGACCAGCCCCATCAGTGCGTTGGCGTGATCGCGCCACTGCGGGAGCTTGTTGAGCACGCCGGCCCGCTGCAGATACTCCTCGTCCACCGGATCGCCATTGATCAGCGCCAGTGCTACATGCACCGCACCGGTCACCCAGAAACTGCGGGTGTTCGAGCGCTGCGGCTGCAGGTGGAAGGCCACCGCCTCGATGATCGGCATCGGCAGGCCCCACAGCCCCAGCAGGTAGGCGCCTGCCTCGGCGTGACCCGGGCGATTCTCTGCCGGGTCTTCGGCGGTGCGTTCGTTGCGTACGCCCGGCAGCAGCAGGCCGATGTCGGCCAGCAGGGCCGCGGTGGCGCCCAGTTCGGCGCTGGACTCCGGCAGCAGCTTGGCGGCCAGGCGGGAGGCCAGCAGCGCACGCTGTTGCAGCGAGTTGCGCTCGGCACCGGACAGCGGCTGCGCGGAAAACACTTCGCTGGCCAGGACCAGATCACGCAGGGTCGACAGCCCTAGGCGGGTCACGGCGGTGCGCAGGTCGGAAATGATCCGGCCATTGTTGAAGAATGCCGAGTTGGACAGCTGCAGCACCTTGGCTGCGATGGCCGGGTCGGCCGCGACCAGCTTGGCCACGTCGGCGGTGTTGGTATCGTCGTCGTGCTCAAGCGCCTGGGTCAGGGTCAGGTACAGATGCGGCGGGGAGGGCAGCTTCTCGATCCGGCCGATGGCGCTGCGCAGGCGCGCGCTGTCCAGCAGTTCGCGCAGCTCTTCCAGGCTGGTCAGGGCTTCGAGCAGGACCTCCGGGGCCAGCGGCATCGGCAGGAAGCGATGGGCCACGCCGATCAGGCGCGCCGGCGGTGGCCGGTTGCCATGCTCGGCATCCACCAGCGCGATCCGGATGGTTTCAGGGCGCAGCGTGCGGATCTGGCCGAGCAGTGTCGTAGCGTTGAGATCGGGCAACTGCGGGCACACGATCACCGCATCCACCGGCGAGCCGGCAACGATGCCCATGGCGCTCTGGCCATCGGTCGCGGTCAGCGGTTGCCACTCTTCCCCAAGATCGGCAATGAATTCCAACAGCTCAGCCGACAGGCTGGCTTCGTCCCCAACAAGCAGAATGCGCACGACACGGTCCCCTGGCTGACCACGGTGAAACGCACCGTGGACGGTGTGAAGAGACGCAATGTACCCAATCCGGCACGAATAGTGATGTGCCGCATTGAAAAAACGTGATGCGCATCGCTCCGGCAGCGGTGTGCCGGAGCGACGCCGGTCAGTCTCAGGCGATGTTGCCGAGGTAGCGCTGGTGCGCTTCGACCAGGATCTTCTTGGCTTCGGCGGCGCCGCCCCAGCCATCGAGCTTGACCCACTTGCCCTTTTCCAGGTCCTTGTAGTGCTCGAAGAAGTGGCCGATGCGCTCCAGCCAGTGGCTGGACACCTGCTCGATGTCCTCGACGTGGGCATAGCCACTGAACACCTTGGAGATCGGCACGGCCAGGATCTTCTCGTCGCTGCCGGCTTCATCGCTCATCTTGAGCACGCCGACCGGACGGCAACGCACCACCGAGCCCGGGACCAGCGGCAGCGGCAGCACCACCAGCACGTCGGCCGGATCGCCATCACCACACAGGGTGCTCGGCACGTAGCCGTAGTTGCACGGGTAGCGCATCGGGGTGGAGAGGATGCGGTCGACGAAGATCGCGCCGGTTTCCTTGTCCACTTCGTACTTCACCGGCTCGGAATCCTTCGGGATTTCGATGATGACGTTGATTTCTTCCGGCGGGTTCTTGCCCGGCGAAACGAGTTCCAGACCCATGGGTGTGCTCCAGCTGAGAGGGGGTACGGCGCAAAGTCCGCCATTTTAGGCCCATTGGCGGCCAGCGTGCAGCGCGACGGCGGCGCGGATGGGGCGCTGCACCCGAAAGGGGGCGTCCGCTGGGTGGGGGCTTGGCCACATCGGCCTGCCGGGAACCCCGACCGTTCATCGGGATGGCGCCTGATGTCGGGAACCAGAGCGCATGAGGATCATGCAGCTCTACCCGCCAGGAGCATGCCGATGACACTGACCCGCCTGATGGCCCGCACGCTGCTCCCCTTCTCGCTGGTGGCCAGCGCGGGTGTCCAGCCCGCCGATGCCCACCCGGGAAGGTATGTCGACCTGGTCGACTACCCGGACAAAGAGGCCAACTGGGACCGGTTCTACGCGCTTCAGGACCATCTGGGCGCCGAGTTCCATGACCTGTGCGGGGATACCTACTGCGAAGGGGCGTACAGCAACCACGTGCTGCTGCAGTTCCGATGCTCGGTGTGGCGGGCGACGGGGACGGTACACGCGTGCGCGCTGGTTGTCGGCGCCGGCAACCTCGATGTGGACACCCCGACGGGCCGGGTTCTGCCTGACAGCCGTGCCTGGGTCTGCGCCGCCCCATTGGGCGCCGATACGCCGGTGGAGATGCTGCAGGCAGCGCTTGAGCGCCGGGGGGCCTTGCTCCGGCCCTTGCCAGGCTCGTTCTTCTCGCTGCATGACGCCTTGTCTGATTGCCTGAACTGATCGCCCGGCATTGGATGCCATCTACAGGAGAACACTCATGCGTACCGCTATCGCCGGTGTAGTGCTGTTGGTTACTGCCTGGGGCGCTGCTGCCGTGGAGGCCAACGGCGGACGCGCGTATGTCGATGCGCGGCTGTATCCGAACCCGACGGCGGGCTGGGAGCGCTTCCGGGCGGCGGAGGCACGCCTGGTGCGCGGCTTCGATCAGGTCTGTGGCGATACCTTCTGCGAGGGGGAATACCACAACCTGCAGGCGCTTCGTTTCCGCTGCTCGGTGGACGCGGCTACCGGCCACGTCGGCGAGTGTCTGTGGACGTTTACGGGCAGTACGGCCCGTGTAGACATGAGGAGCGGCCGGATACAGGTGGATGCGCAGACCTGGGCGTGCCGGTTGCCGTTGGCTGGCAACACGCCGTTGTCCGATCTGCTGGGTACGCTGGAAGGCGAGGATCCACTCCATGCGCCGTTGCCTGGTACCCGCGACAGCATTTATGAGGGTCTGACCGTCTGTCTGTGAGCCAGGGGCTGTCGCCATGACAGCTGCGCCAAACGTGACTGATTCTCATTTGCGGAGTAACATGCCGCGCCTTACGGGTTGCCGTGTCCCTGCGGTCCCGCTTCGTGCATCGGCCCATGTCCACCAACGCCACTACCCTGACCGAGCTGTTGATCCGCGAACGCCCGGCGCTGCTGCGTCTGGTGCAGCGCATTCTGGGCAGCGACAGCGGCGCAGAGGATGTGATCCAGTCCATCTGGTTCAAGGCCCGGGGCGTGGACAGCGGGCAACCGATCAGCAACCCGCGTGCCTATCTGTACCGGCTGGCCGCCAACCTGGCGACCGATCATGGCCGTGAGCGCACGCGCCGCACGCGCCTGTTGGCCGAGCACTACCTGTGGGGCCCGGAGGAGGCGCTCTCGACCGAAGAGCAGGCGATGGCGCAGGACGAACTGCAGCGCGTGCTGGACGCGGCCGAGCACCTGCCCGAGCCGACCCGCACCATCTTCCGCCTCAACCGCCTGCAGGGCATGACCCAGGTGGACGTCGCCAAACGCCAGGGCGTGTCCGTGACGACCGTGGAAAACCACGTGCGCACTGCACTGCAGCGATTGGCCTGGGCGCGCACCGGGCGCTGAGCGGCACCCGCTGGGCTTGGGGAAGCCCGTTTCCCATCCGTCTTGATCATAATGCCGTCCCTTCCGGCCTCTTCTTCGTCCGCGCGTGATCGCGCGATCCACCGCCAGCCATGAGCCCGCCCCAACAGCCTCCGATGTCCCGACCTTTGCCGCCATCCGACCCTGCTGCCGTCCAGGCCCGTGCCTGGATTGCCTGGCTGGCGTCCGGCGCGGTCGAGCCGGTGCAGATGCAGGCCTTCGAGCAGTGGCTGGCCGAGCCGGACAATCGCCGCACCTTCGAATACGAGCGCCAGCTGTGGCGCAGCCTCGGGCCGCGACCGGTACCCGCGGCGGCGGCAACACGGTCACGGCGTCGGCCGCGGTGGCCGCTGGTCGGGGCGGCAACCGCGGCGGCGCTCGCGCTGGCGTGGATGGCACCGGAGGCGTGGCTGCGGCTGCAGGCCGATCACCGCAGCGGGACGGGCATCCAGGCCGTGGCGCTGCCCGATGGCAGCCGCGCCGTGCTCGATGCCGACAGTGCCATCGCGGTCCGGTACGACGGGCAGGTGCGCCGCATCGCGCTGTTGCGCGGGCACGCCTGGTTCCAGGTGACGCCCGATCCGGCGCGTCCGTTCCAGGTGGAGGCGCAGGGCGGTGTGATCGAAGACATCTCCACGGCGTTCGCGGTCGCCAGAGAAGACGATCACGTGGAAACGAGGGTCGAACAGGGCCGGGTCCGGGTCGCAGCGGCCGATCGGGCGGGCTGGACGTATCTCGACGCGGGGCAGCGCGCGCGCTTTGCACCGGGCGGGCGGGTCACGCGGGAGCAGGACGTCGCCCTTGACCGCATCGCCGCATGGCGCGAGGGCGAACTGCTGCTCGAGGCGACCGGGGTCGAGGATGCGGTGCGGCGCATCGCGCGCTATCGCGCTGGCGCCACCTTCGTGCGTGGCGATCTGTCGGCTCTGCCCGCCGTCAACGCCGCCTTCCGCATCGACCGGCCCGAACAGGCACTGGACGCGCTGGCGGTCAGCGCTGGCTTGAGCGTCACCCGGCTGCCGATGGGGGTGGCGATCGTGGCACCGGCCAGCATCACGGCGGAGTAGCGCCGCGAATCCGCCGTCGTGGCATCACGCACACGCACCGGTCTTGGGGCTGTGCCCGGTTCGTTCGTCTTACTCGGCACAACGTACCCGCCGCCGCCACGTACGTCCGCTGCATCCGCACCCGTGTGCGGGTGACCCGCCTCTGCGGCACTGATCTTCTGACAGGTTTTTCCATGCGCATCCCCACCCGCGCGGGCCATCGTCCGCGCCCGTCACGTCTCTGCATCGCTCTGCTCACTGCTGGCCTGGCGGCCGCGCCCGGCCTGCCGGCATTCGCCCAATCCAGCGCGGCACCCGCTGCGGCAACGCTGCGGTTCGACATTCCCGCCCAGCCGCTGTCCGATGCGCTGCGCACCTACATGCGCCAGTCCGGTGTGCAGGTCGCCTATCCGGCCGCGCTGGCCGAAGGCGTGACCTCCACGGCGGTGGCCGGGCAGATGGATGCGCAGTCTGCCTTGCTGCGCCTGCTGCAGGGCAGCGGGCTGAGCCTGCGCCAGGTCGGGCCGGAAGCGGTCACGCTGGAGCGTGCCGTGGCGGCAGCCAACGACGATGGCCTGATCGTCACCGATGCGCTGAGCGTGGCCGGTGACCGCATCGAGGGCGGCGGCGATGCCGAGCGTGCGCTGGAGGTGTACCGCACGGCGGGTTCCAGTGCCTATATCGCGCGCGCCACCATCGAGCGCTTCCGCGGCACCTCCACCTCGGACATCGTCAAGGGCGTGGCCGGCGTCACCGCGGGCGATCCGCGTACCGCCAACGCGCTGGACGTGAACATCCGCGGCATCCAGGGCCAGAGCCGCATCCCGGTGATCATCGACGGTGGGCAGTCCACCATGGATACCTACCGTGGCTACGCGGGCCAGTCGCAGCGCACCTATCTCGATCCGGACCTGATCTCCAACATCACCATCACCAAGGGGCCGACCCTGGGCGTCAATGCGTCCGGTGGCATCGGTGGCGTGGTCGAGATGGAAACGCTGAAGATCGACGACGTACTGCGTGATGGTCGCGATGCCGGGCTGCGCGTGCGCACCGGCATGGCCAATGCCAGCGCCAACAACGTACCCGCCTATGACGCCGCACCGCGTACCGACCGCAGCGCGCTGGGCAGCCAGTTCTTCAACATCGCCACGGCCAAGCAGTGGGATCGCGTCGACCTGGTCGCGGCGTACGCATGGCGCGAGAACGGCAACTACTTCTCGGGCAAGCACGGCTACGACGATTTCCCGCAGACGCGGCGCACCCTGGCGCCGTTGAATCCGCCGGATACCGAGGTGTTCAACACCTCCTCGCGCTCGGCGTCGTTCCTGCTCAAGGGCACCTGGCGCATCGACGACAACCAGACGCTGGAAGCCGGCTACCGCCGCTATGAAGGCACCGCCGGCGAAATCATGGCCTCGCAGATCATCCGCGTGGACCGCGACCGCGTGCCGCAGTGGGATCCGGGCCATGTGGACATGGATGCCTACAACCTGCGCTACCGCTTCAACCCGGACAATGAGCTGATCGATCTGAAGGCCAACCTCTGGTACACCGACGCCGACAGCCTGATGTACAACGGCCTGACCGGCATCACTCCGTGGTACTTCGATCGCCGCACCGAGTGGTACGACGGCCCGTCGTTCAATACCGATCCGGGCTACAAGGACGCCTACCGCAATGAGCTGACCCAGACCCGGCTCGGCTTCGATGTGGGCAACACCACGCACCTGGATTCCGGCGCCGGGCTGTTCACGCTGGACTACGGCCTGTCCTTCAGCGATGAGGACGTCGGCCCCGGCCCGCATTCGCCGGTCATGCACGACGACCTGGTCAACAACCGCTTCCTGCGCAACGCCGAGCGCAAGGAGTACAGCGCGGTGGCCTCGGTCAAATGGCAGCCGGACGAGCATTGGGAAGTGGTGGTCGGTGGCCGCTACAACCGCGTCAATGTGCACGACCGCAACCGCCTGGCCACGCCGGACAGCTACGGCGTGATCGGTCAGTATCGCTACACCCAGCTGCTGGACGGCAACCCGAACCTGCCGGCATGGCGCGCCAAGCGCATCGCCATGTTGAACTGGTATCCCGATGCCAACGGCCAGTTCACCGAGGCCTCGTTGCTGGCCTCCCCGTACGAGAAGGGGACGGTCGGTGACATCACCGGTTGGAACTTCTACGACGCCGATGACGCCGAAGACCTGCGCGTACCGGTCAGCTGGACCTGGTCGCAGCCGATCCGTCGCCGCGACAGTGCCTTCATGCCCAGCGCCAGCGTCGCCTACCGCTTTGACGAAGACACGATGGTGTACGTGAAGTACGCCGAAGGCGTGAAGCTGCCGAGCCTGTTCGAAACCACGCTGGGCCTGTTCACCGCGGCCAAGCCCACCGGTGAGCTCAAACCGGAGCGGGCAGGGACCTGGGAAATCGGCGCGAGCACGGTGCGCCACGGCCTGTTCACCGAGGGCGACCAGGCCGGGTTCAAGCTGGCCTACTTCAACACGCGCATCGATGATCTGATCACCCGCGATTACCGCACCCTGTCGGCCGGCCTGATCCGCAACGTGGACCGCTTCAAGGTCGCCGGCGTGGAGTTCCAGTCCAGTTATGACAGCGGCACGGTGTTCGCCGATCTGTCCGCGCATTACTACCTCCAGGCCAAGACCTGTGCGCCGGACATTGCCGCCGAGCGCCGCGCCTACGGTATCCAGCGCAGGATCGAGGAACTGAAGAACACCCCGGACTGCGTGGATGGTGGCTTTGAAGGGTCCTACAGCAACACCCAGAACCCGCCGCGCTACAACGTCAACCTGACCCTGGGTTCGCGGCTGTTCGACCAGCGCCTGAGTTTTGGTACCCGGGTGATCCACAACGCCGGCCCGATCAGCGCGCTGGACAAGGAATGGAACGTCGGCCTGTCGGCGATCCAGCAGCTGTACCGAGCGGCGACCATCGTGGATCTGTTCGCCAGCTGGCAGGCCAGCGAGCAGTTCGCGGTGGACCTCAACGTGGACAATCTGACCGACCGCTACTACCTCGATCCGCTGGCGTTGGGCGTGATGCCCGCACCCGGCCGGACCGTGCGGCTGGCGCTGACCTACCGCTACTGATGCCCGGACACGACAGGGGCCGGCATTGCCGGCCCCTGCGTGCCTCCGGCCTGCACACAGGGTGCGCGGCCGGTATCGGCATCCGGCGATCGCTCAGCCGGCGTTGGCCTGTACGGTCGCATCGGCGTGCAGCGCTTCACTGAGCTCATCGACCACGATCGCCCACTCCGCATCCGAGCGCAGCTGCTCGGTCAGGAACTGGCGCTGCCCGTCGTTCCAGTAGGGCGCTTCGATCAGGCGGATCTCGTTGGACAGCTGGTGATCGCGGATGAAGGCGGCAATCGCTTCCTCGCTGGCGTCCAGGCCGAGCTGCAGGAACAGATTGGTCATGCGCGGTTCGGTGGTGATCATCGTGTCATTCCAGTGGCAGGGCGTGGTCCGTATTATCGGGGCAAGGCCGTGACGGTGGCATGTGACGGTCGCACCGCTGATCACGCGACAATGGGCTTGGGGTTGCCCCCGTGCCAGACGTCTTCAACAGAGAACCGTGCCCCACTTCCCCACCCAAGCAGTGCCATGATCGTCATCGATACTCCCGAAGCCACCCGCAGCCAACGTCTCAAGGCGGCCACCCGTGACAGCCACGGCGCGCTGGACAAGCGCATCATGGCCGGCGACATCTTCGCCAGCCGCGACCTGTTCGCAAAGTTCCTGCGCGTGCAGTACCGCTTCCACCGCGATATCGACGCGCTGTACGGCAACCCCGCGCTGGATGCACTGCTGCCCGATCTGGACGAGCGCCGCCGGCTGCCGCTGATCGCCCGCGACCTGTCCGACCTGGAACAGACCCTGCCGCTCCCGGCATCCACGTACCTGGATGGCGACCTGCCGCTGCCGGTCGCCCTGGGCTGGCTGTACGTCGCCGAAGGCTCCAACCTCGGTGGCACCGTGCTCTACAAGATGGCTGCCAGGCTGGGTCTGGACAGTGGTTTTGGCGCGCGCCATCTGGCCGCCCATCCCGATGGTGCTGCCCGCCACTGGCGCGAGTTCACCGCCGCGCTGGATGGTGTCGCGCTGACCGAGGCGCAGGAGCAGCAGGTGATCGATGCGGCCGATGCGGCGTTCCGCAGCGTGCACGGGCATGTCGAGGAAGAATTCGCATGACCGCTGCGCCTTCCAGGCGCGTCGCGCCGGGCCGCAACTGCCGCCCATGATGCGCTGGCTCTGGTTCGGCCTGGGCTGGATCATGGTGGCGCTGGGCGTCATCGGCGCACTGCTGCCGGTGATGCCGACCACGATCTTCCTGATCCTGGCCGTCGGCTGCTTCGCGCGCAGCTCGCCGAGGTTCGAACGTCGGCTGCTCGAGCATCCTCGTTACGGTCCACCGCTGCGCCTGTGGCGCGAGCAGGGCGCGATCAGCCGCAAGGGCAAGGCCTTCGCCGGCGCCGGCATGGCGTTCGGCTTCGTCATGTTCTGCTGGGGCGCGCATCCGTCCTGGCCGCTGCTGGTGGGCGTCGGCCTGTTCTTTGCGGCCAGTGCGGCCTATGTGCTGTCACGGCCTGCGCCGCGGCCGTCGGCCACGGCCGACCGTCCGCCGGAGCGCTGAACGTGCTGTCTGCCCGGTACTGATTCCCACCGCCTCGCCCCGATACTCTTCGCCCCTTTCCTGCCTCCGGCCCCGCACGGTGCCGCGATGCCTCTGACTGATGACGTCCCCATGACCTTGCCCATCGCTCTTCCTGCCGCCGTGGCGGCACTGCCGCATGACCTGACCCCCTGGGGCATGTACCAGGCCGCCGATGGCGTCGTGCAGACCGTGATGATCGGGCTGGCGCTCGCCTCGATCGCCACCTGGACGGTGCTGGTGGCCAAGACCTGGGAACTGGGCCGGCAACGCACGCGGCTGCGCCAGGCACGCGCGCTGCTGTTGCAGGCCGCGCAGCTGCCGGTGCCGCAGACGCATCCGTTGCTGGACGACGGCGCAGCGCATGAACTGATCGACGCGGCCCGCACCGAGCTGCGCCTCTCGCAGGACGCGCAGGATCCGGTCGGGATCAAGGAACGGGTCGCCTCTCGCCTGGAACGCATCGAACTGGCGCATGCACGCCAGCTGCGCACCGGGGTCGGCCTGCTCGCCAGCATCGGCGCGATCGCCCCGTTCGTCGGCCTGTTCGGCACGGTGTGGGGGATCATGAACAGTTTCATCGGCATCGCCCACGCCAACACCACCAACCTGGCCGTGGTCGCGCCGGGTATCGCAGAGGCGTTGCTGGCCACCGCGCTCGGCCTGGTCGCGGCGATTCCCGCCGTCGTGATCTACAACCATTTCACCCGTGTGCTGGCCGGTATCCGCGGGCTGCTCGGTGACCTCTCGGCCGGCGTGCAGCAACTGGTCTCGCGCGATCTGGACCGCCTCGGCAATGCGCCGGCCGTGCGCGACGCGCGCTGAGGACCGGCCATGGCCATCAAGACCGCCCGCCACGACGACGACGCACTGGAAGAAAGCCACGACATCAACGTCACCCCCTTTATCGACGTGATGCTGGTGCTGCTGATCATCTTCATGGTCGCCGCGCCGCTGGCCACGGTGGATACGCCGGTGGATCTGCCGGCCAGCACCGCGCAGCCGCAGCCACGCGATGCCGAACCGGTGTTCCTCTCGGTGCAGGCCGATCTGTCGCTGAGCGTCAACGACGTGCCGGTCGGCAGTGATGGCCTGAAAGCCGCGCTGGAGCGGCTGACCGCCGGTGACCACGAACAGCGCATCTACCTGCGCGCCGATCAGACCGTGCCCTATGGCGATCTGATGCAGAGCATGAACGCGCTGCGCGCGGCCGGGTATCGCAGGATCGCGCTGGTCGGGCTGGAGCAGCGCAGCGAATGAGCCGCGACACCGCCGCAATGCTGCGCTGGGTAGGCAGTCTGGCGCTGGTCCTTGCCGCGCATGCCGTGCTGATCGGCGGCGCGCTGTGGTGGCAGCAGCGAGCGCCGGTGCGGGTCAACGATACGCCGGTGGAAGCGGTGATGGTGGAGTTGGCGCCGGTACCCGAGGCGCCGTCCGTACCGCCGAAAGAAATCCCACCCGGGCCGTTGCAGCAGGAACAGCATCGGCCCGAGCCGACGCCGGTGCCGAAGGTGGATCTGCCGCCGGACGACACCCCGGACGCGCAGGACGTCCTGCGTCGCCAGACACCGCGCGAAGCAGCGCCGACGGACCAGCACAACGTGGACCAGACGCTGGCGCCGCCGGCGGTGTCCGCACGGCCATCCGAGCGCTATGCCGCCACGCAGACGGTCGCCGGCCGCCAGGGCAGCGCGGCCGTGACCTGGCAGGGCCTGCTGCTGGGCCATCTGGAACAGTACCGCCGCTACCCGCGCCAGGCCGAGCGTCTGCGCCAGCAGGGTGTGGCCCATGTGCGCTTCTCGGTGGACCGGCAGGGCAACGCCTCCAACATCCGGCTGGGCCAGAGCAGCGGCCATCCGCTGCTGGACGAGGAAACGTTGGCCACGGTGCGGCGCGGCAGCCCGTTGCCGCCACCGCCAGCGGAGATCACCGGCGACCCGGTGGAGGTGATGGTGCCGGTGACGTTCTTTCTCCGGCGGCGCTGAAGCGGGTGTCACACGCGCGGCACGGACGTGCTGGCATGAGGCCAGCGCGTCCGTCCTGCCTCAGAGCAGTGGCACCAGCAGCAATGCCACGATGTTGATGATCTTGATCAGCGGGTTGATCGCCGGGCCGGCGGTGTCCTTGTAGGGATCACCGACGGTATCGCCGGTGACCGCGGCCTTGTGTGCCTCGCTGCCCTTGCCGCCGAAGTGGCCATCCTCGATGTACTTCTTGGCGTTGTCCCACGCACCGCCGCCGGTGGTCATCGAGATCGCCACGAACAGGCCGGTGACGATGGTACCGATCAGCAGGCCGCCGAGTGCGCGCGGCCCGAGCAGCAGGCCGACCACCACCGGCACCGCGACCGGCAGCAATGACGGGATGATCATTTCGCGGATCGCCGAGCGGGTCAGCAGGTCCACCGCGCGGTCGTACTGCGGTTTGCCGGTGCCGTCCATGATTCCGGGAATCTCGCGGAACTGGCGGCGTACTTCCTCCACCACCGCGCCCGCCGCACGACCCACCGCTTCCATCGCCATCGCGCCGAACAGATAGGGAATCAGGCCGCCGATCAGCAGGCCGATGATCACCTCATGGTTGGACAGGTCGAAGGCGAAGACCTCGCCGGGATTGGCGGCCTGCAGGTTGTGCGTGTAATCGGCGAACAGCACCAGCGCGGCCAGCGCGGCCGAGCCGATCGCGTAGCCCTTGGTCACCGCCTTGGTGGTGTTGCCGACGGCATCGAGGGGATCGGTGATGTCGCGGATTTCCGGCGGCAGTTCGGCCATCTCGGCGATGCCGCCGGCGTTGTCGGTGATCGGACCGTAAGCGTCCAGCGCCACGATCATGCCGGCCATCGAGAGCATCGCGGTCGCGGCGATGGCGATGCCGTACAGGCCACCAAAGTAGTGCGCCAGCCAGATTGCCACGCACACCGCGATCACCGGCAGGGCGGTGGACTTCATCGAGACACCAAGGCCGGCGATGATGTTGGTGCCGTGCCCGGTGGTGGAGGCCTGCGCCACGTGCTGCACCGGTTTGTACTGGGTGCCGGTGTAGTACTCGGTGATCCACACGATCAGCCCGGTCAGCACCAGCCCGATCAAGGCGCAGAAATACAGGTTCAGCGCACCGTGCGCGTTGTCGGGCATCAGCTGGGTGGTGATCGGATAGAACGCGATGGCGGCCAGGACACCGGACACGATCACGCCCTTGTACAGCGCGCCCATGATCGAGCCACCGGGCTTCACCTTGACGAACAGCGCGCCGACGATGGAGGCAATGATCGATACGCCGCCCAGCACCAGCGGATACAGCACCGCATTCGCACCGGCCTCGGCGATCATCAGGTTGCCGAGCAGCATCGTGGCGATCACGGTGACGGCGTAGGTTTCAAACAGGTCGGCGGCCATGCCGGCACAGTCGCCGACGTTGTCGCCCACGTTGTCGGCGATCACCGCCGGGTTGCGCGGGTCATCCTCGGGGATGCCGGCTTCGACCTTGCCGACCAGGTCCGCGCCGACATCGGCGCCCTTTGTGAAGATGCCACCGCCCAGCCGCGCGAAGATCGAGATCAGCGACGAGCCGAACGCCAGCCCGACCAGGGCGTGCAGCGTCTGCGCCACATCCAGCCCGAGTCGCAGCAGCAGCGCGTAGTAGCCAGCCACGCCCAGCAGGCCCAGCCCGACCACCAGCATGCCGGTGATCGCACCGCCGCGGAAGGCCACATCCATGGCCGCACTCAGGCCGTTGCGGGCAGCCTCGGCCGTGCGCACGTTGGCACGCACCGAAACGTTCATGCCGATGTAGCCGGCCGCGCCGGACAGCACGGCACCGATCGCGAAGCCGATCGCGGTGTACCAGCTGAGGAAGAGGCCAACCAGCACGAACAGCACGGCACCGGCGATGGCGATGGTCAGGTATTGACGGTTGAGATAGGCGCGCGCGCCTTCCTGGATGGCGGCGGCGATTTCCTGCATGCGGGCATTGCCAGCCGGTTGCCGGAGGATCCAGCGTGCCGACACGATGCCGTAGAGAATCGCGAGGATGGCGCAGAACAGCGCCAGAGAAAGCCCGTAACGTTCCAGCATGTCCCCTCCCGGGTGATGGAATGACATCCAGTGAACGGATGAACGTCTCCACGCGGGGGCACAACAGGCTGCAACCATGAACCAACCCGTTCAGACCGTGCCGGTCTTCAAGCGTGTGGCGGTGTTCAGCAATCCCTGGTGGCCGGAGTATGCGGGTAAATCCTCGATGCATGCCAGCAAGGATTTCAAACTGCGCGTGCGTGCCCGGATCGCCAACGACGGAGGTAGTGCCGGCCGCTGGCCGGCAACCACGCAGATCCGGACGAAGGGCCGCCTTTGCCACGCCGTTCAGCCATCCACTGGCAGCCTCGGCCCATCCCCCGCCGTTGGAGTCCTGCCATGTCCCCCCGTCATCTGTTGTGGCTGGCCCTGTTGCCCGCCGTGTCCGCCTTCGCCGCCGAAACCCCCGAGCTGCAGCGCGCCGCCGGCACACCGCAGGCGGTAGGCGCGGCCCACACGCTGCGCCAGATTCCCGAAGCCTGCGCACGGCTGGAAGGCGTGTTCACCGGCGAGGCGGCACAGCCGTACAAATTCGCCGTGGTCCGCACCAGCGAGCAGTGCCAGCCGCGTGCCCGCTTCGTCGATTACGAGAAGGCGCAGCCCAGCGAAGCCAAGGGCTGGAAGCTCAATGATGTGATCCGCGTGCCGAATGCCTCCTGCCCGGCGCAGCAGGCGGTGGTGCGCGTGTGGCGGATGCCGGTTACCACCAAGCCGGAACTCGATGGGCAGGGCCAGTCGCGCATCTACCTGGAAGACGCCAAGAAGCAGGCGGCTGCCGGCAAGATCGCCCAGGTGCCGATGTTCGCCGCGCAGATGAAGGTCGAGGGCAAGGCCTGCAACTGACGCCCCGTAACGGCGGGTAGTGCCGGCCGCTGGCCGGCTCCACGCGGACCGTCAGATGTGCGATGAAACCGGCCGCTGGCCGGCGCCCAGGACGTCGCCGGACACCGCGATGCCGGCCAGCGGCCGGCACTACCCGAGCGCCGGCCCGCCCGACGCTGCCGGCCCGCGGCCGGCACTACCTGAGCGCCGG
>NZ_JBDJNT010000015.1:0-108555 GCF_039674525.1 Stenotrophomonas sp. TWI377 | reverse complement strand
GGGCGGCAGCCCCCCCCCTGTTGGGCCGGCGGGGGGCCGCAAACGTTGACCTTTGAGGCCTCCCGGGGGCCCCGCCCCGCGCCCGCCACTACCGTGGATCCATCATCGGCGGCTGACGTTTCGGCGGGTACGCTGGCTCTCTCGTGAAACCGATGGAGCCACCCATGCGCCTGTCCCGTACCCCGTTGCTGTTGGCCTTGGCCAGCCCGTTGTGGTTGGCCGCCTGCAGTCCGTCGGCGCCGCCGCCGGCCGATACCGCTGCCGCGGACCCTGCCCAGGGCCCGGCCACCGCCATTCCTGAAGGCCGCCCGACGCCAGGTGACACCGTGCCGTCCTCGGGCCTGTCGCCGGATGCGGTCACTGCCGGCAGCCCCGCGCCAGATGCCGCTGCGCCTGCTGCGGGCGGTGCCACGACATCTGCCGCGGATGCCGCCGCCACCCCCCCCGCGCCGACCAGCGACGTCCGTCAGCGCATCGACCAGGTCCTCGGCGACGCTGCCCAGTACGAAGCGGTCTTCAATGCCTTCCAGAAAGCCGTCAATGGCGGCGATCGCGCGGCCGTGGTCGAGGAGGTCCGCTTCCCGTTGAACATCGCCAACGGGGCCAAGATCACCGGCCCCGGCGAGTTCCAGCGCAACTACGAGCGCATCCTGACCCCGGCCGTGCGCAAGGCGATCGCGGCGCAGAAATTCGACGACGTCATGGTCAACCAGCAGGGCGTGATGATCGGCGACGGCCAGGTCTGGCTCAACGGCACGTGCCTGGATGCGGCCTGCAGCCGCACCGAGGTCAAGGTCGTGACCATCCAGTAAGCCGATGTAGCGCCAGAGCGCGCGTGAGTTGTGCAGGCTGCCGGCGATGCGCCGGCAGCCTGCCAGGGCTCAGGCTTTCGGCGTGAGCTTGAGCAGCTTGCCGTTGCTGCCGTCTTCCAGCAGCCAGATGGCGCCATCCGGACCCTGTTCGATCTCGCGGATGCGCTCGCCCATGTCGAAGCGCTCGGCCTCGCGGGCGGTGTCGCCGTCGAAGGCCACGCGGACCAGCGCCTTGGACGACAGGCCGCCGATGAAGCCGCTGCCCTTCCACGCCGGGAACTGCGTCCCGTTGTAGATGACGAAACCGGCCGGGGAGATCACCGGGGTCCAGGTCACCTTGGGGGCAGCGAACTCCGGGCGGGTGTCATGGTCGGGGATGTCGCGGCCGTCGTAGTGGCTGCCGTTGGAGACGATCGGGTAGCCGTAGTTGGCACCGCGTTCGATCAGGTTCAACTCGTCACCGCCGGCCGGGCCCATTTCATGCACCCACAGCTTGCCGCGCGCATCGAAGGCGATACCCAGTGCATTGCGATGGCCCAGCGACCACACCTGCGCGGCAACGCCGCCCTGCGAGGCGAACGGATTGTCGGCCGGCACGCTGCCGTCGTCGTTGAGGCGGATCAGCTTGCCGAGGTTGCCGCTCATCTCCTGGGCCGGATCGAACTTCTGCCGTTCGCTGGAGGTGATCCACAGTTTGCCGTCCGGACCAAAGGCGAGACGGTGGCCGTAGTGGCCCTTGCCGCTGACTTTCGGGGTCTGGCGCCAGATCACCTTGAGGTCTTCCAGCGTGCCGCTGCCATCGGCGGCCAGTGCCAGGCGCGCGCGCGCCACCGCAGCACCGCGGGTATCGCCGTCGCCTTCCTCGGCGTAGCTGAGATAGATCAGCTGGTTCTTCGCGAAGTCAGGATGCGGCAGCACGTCGCCGAAGCCCCCCTGGCCGCCGTAGGCCACCTCGGGCACACCGGTGATGGTCGCGGTCTTGCGGGTCTGCACGTTGAAGTGCTTCAGCGCGCCCTTCTTCTCGGTGACCAGCAGGCTGCCGTCGGGCAGGAAGCTCATCGCCCATGGCTCGTCGAAGCGGGCGAATTCGGTGGCCGCGAACGGCCACTGGGCCTTCTTGAGCACGGGCGCGCTGGGGCTGGCCGTGTCTGCCGCGACGCAGGCGGTGGTGAACAGGGCGGGGGTGAGGCTGATAGCGAGGGTGAGCAACAGCTTGCGGGTCATGGAAGTCTCCGTCGGGGAGGCGATGGCCAGCCCCTGTTGTACACCATGGCCATCAACGTCGCGTGGACCAAAGGTCCTGCGGACATGACAACGGCGACCCGAAGGCCGCCGCTGTCGTTTGCGCTGTCGCCGTGAGGGCAGGCGCGATCAGGTACCGCGCGGCACGCCTTTGTCCAGGTGTGCCTGGCGCAGCGCGGTGGATTCATCCCAGCCGCGGCGGACCGCATTGCGGGCCTGTTCCCAGCTCAGCTTGCTCTGGCCGTGTTCCTGCGCCCAACGGGTCTGCAGCTCGGCCTCCACTTCTTCATACGCGCGGATCATGTCGTCGGCACGGGTGCGATGACCGAGCTGATACGCGGGCTCGTAATCATCGAAGAACTGGTTGTTGTCGTAGTACGGTTCGCTCGGGAAGCGCTCACGCCAATAGTCCGATACGGCCTGGCGCGGGACACCGTCTTCCGGCACCCGGCCGGGGATCTGATAGTCAGTGCTCATGTGTTGGCTCCGGTTGGGTGAAGCTTCACCGTACCCAAAGCCGGGTTAACGTCATGGACCCGCGAGGTGAATGACACATCAAGCGCCATTCACCTGCGCATCGGCTCAGCCCGGGTGATCGCGGCGCGGGAATTTGTAGATCACCGCACCCACGGCAAACGCGATGCCTGCCGCGGCGATGTTCTGCCAGCTCGCACTGGCGAACAGGGCCAGGCACAGTACCAGCGCGAGGATCGGAATCAGCGGGCCACCCGGCAGTTTCAGCGCACCCGGGCGATCACGGAAACGACGCGCCAGCACCAGCACCGCGGCGGCCGTGCCGATGTAGGCGAACAGGCGCGTGGTCATCGACAGCAGTGCCAGCTGCACGAACGAACCGGACAACGCCAGCGCCAGCGCGATCAGGCCCTGCGCGATGATCGCCGCCGCCGGGGTGCGGAAGCGCGGGTGCACCTGGGCCAGGATCTTCGGCCCGTAGCCATCGCGCGCCAACGCGAACAGGAAGCGCGGCCCCATCATCATCGTGTTGCTGTTGGTGCCGAGGATGGAGATCGTCGCGCCGACGGTCAGGATCAAGGCGAGCGTCAGACCACCGAAGCTGGCGGCGGCATCGGCCAGCGGCGTCGGCGAGCTGGCCAATCCGCCCAGCGTGCCCTGCGCGATGAACTGCACCGCGCCATAGATCACGGTGACGGTGATGATCATGGTGATCAACGCGAACGGAATATCGCGGCGCGGGTTCTTGTACTCGCCGGCGGCGGCCGGGATGTTCTCGAAGCCGGCGTAGGCATACAGCAGCAGAAGTGCGGCTTCGCCCATGCGCTGCAGATCGTGCGGGTCCGGGCGCACGCCGGAGAAGGCCAGATCGGTATCGACGTAGAACACGCCGATCGCCACGAACAGCAGCAGCGGCAGCAGCTTGCCGATCACCAGGATCACCCCGGTGCGCGCCGCCGAGCGCACGCCGGCCACGTTCACCGCGGTGAGGAAACCGAGCGAGACCACGATGATCGCGACGCGGCCGATGTCATGCCCGGCCCAGGGCCAGAAGCGCGCCACCGCATCGGCCAGTGCATTGCTGAGCGCCGCCGCGGAGCTGATCCGGGTCAGCCAGATCATCCAGCCGATCTCGAACCCGGCAAACCGGCCGAACGCCTCACGCGCATACAGATAGCTGCCGCCGGGCTCGTCGAAGTAGCTGGCCGCCTGCGCGTAGCAGAGCACCAGCAGCGCGACCACGATGCCGGCGGCGACCACGCCCCACAGACTGAAGGGACCGAGCAGGGCAACGGTGGCGGCCGGCAGCAGGTAGATGCCACTGCCGATCACATCGTTGATCGAGAGCCCCACGATCTGCCAGCGGCTGACCGCGCGTTCGAGCTGCGGATCCGGCGGTGCGGTACTCACGGTACGCTCCCCGCCAGCACGGGCAGCTGCCACTCGGCCTGCAGGCGCTGGTACTCCGCGCGCGGCAACAGCACGAAGCGCGGCCGCGCGCTGGCCTGCAACCAGGCCAGCAGCGTGGTCATCGGTGCGGGCGCCATCGCGGTGCAGCCGGCGGTGGCCTCACCGGGCGCGCGCCACAGGTGGGCGAAGATGCAGCTGCCACGCCCGGGCGTGGCCTTGGGGTTGTGCTCGATGACGAAGCCCTCGCGGTAGCGCACGTCGCCCTTGTTGTGCAGGTCCAGCCGCATCGGCTCGGTCGAGCCTTCCACTGCCTCCGCCCCGACCACCTCGGCATCGACGATGCGGTTGTAATACGGCGAATCCGGCACATCCATGCAGTAGCTGGTGTCGCGCATCGGCTGGTAGGGCAGGCCGCTGGTGACGCCGGGCGCATAGCCGAAGGCCGGCCCGATCGCAAAGATACCGGCCGGGCTGCGCCCGTCGCCTTCCTGCTTCTGCGGCGTTCCGGCCTGGGCCGGATGCAGTCCTTCACCCCAGGCGCTGCCGCTGCGGCCCACGGCAACATCGACGGCGGCGCCGTGCGGCTGCCAGCCCTGCGCAGTGCGCTCAAAGGCCTGGAGATTGCCCTGGGTGGCGTCCCAGCCTTCGGTGGTGACCACGACCAGCTGCGTGCTGCCGTCCAGTGGGGTGGCCAAGACGGGAGCGGTGGCGAGCAGCAGCACCGCGGCGGTGACGGAACGGAACAGCGACATCATCGTGGCGGACTCCCGGGATCAGCTGTCGATCAGGTGTTCGATCCGTTCCAGGTTCACCCCGAGCTGGCGGTGGCGGTCCGGGTTGGCGTGGCACAGCAGGACGAAGACAACATCCAGCAGGGACTGCAATGAGGAACGGTACAGCAGTTGTGCCACGTGCGGCGCCGGGTCGTGGGCGCACAGCACCAGGCTGGCATCGGCGTGCGCGCGCAGCGGGTTGGCGCTGTGGCGGGTGATCGAGACCACCTTGCCGCCCATGTCCTGGAACTGGCGCGACAGCTGGAACAACTGCGGCAGCTTGCCGAATTCGGAGAACACCAGCATCGCATCTCCGGGCCGCGCGGCCGAGAGGTTGGCCATCATCAGGATCGGGTCGGCGTGGTGCACGGTGAGCATGCCGAGCAGCGACAGCCGCATGGCGAACTCGCGCGCGTACAGGCCGTCATCGCCCAACCCGTAGACGAATACCTTGGGCGCCCCATCGATCAGCTGCACGATGGCTTCGATGTCGGCCTGGGGATTGGCCAGCCAGGTCTCTTCTTCGGCCGCGGCTTTGCTTGCGCGCAGGCGCTCGGCGATCTGGGTGAAACCGTCGGCCGCCTCAGGCGTGGGTGGCCGGCTGTGCGGGTCGTTGCCGGCGCGCGCGACGGCCTCGCCGATGGAGTACTTGAGATCGGGGTAGCCCTTGAAGCCCAGCTTCTGGCTGAACTTGACCACGCTGGACTGGCTGATCCCCAATGCACTGGCCAACTGCTGGGAGGAGTAATCGCGCAGGAGATGGGCGTTGTCGAGGATGAAGTCGGCGATGCGACGTTCGATCGCCGACATGTGGTCACGCTCGGAGCGGATTTTCACCAGAGGGGGCATGGGTGGGGCATCAGGACCGGAAAGGAGAGAATACGCAAAGCACCGGGTAGAGCCGACCGTTGGTCGGCTGCGCAAGGCGGAATCGCGCGAAGTAGAGCCGACCGTTGGTCGGCTACGCACGCCGGAATCGCGCGAACAGCAGCCACCCATGGGGTGGCTCTACCCGCAGGTGGTGCAGGCAGTGTCACCACCGCCGCGGCGTGATCACCTCCAGCCCACGTACCTCGGTGATGCCCAGCCCGGGCGCATCGCTGATGGTGATTTCCGATTCGTTGAAGTTGACCCCACCGGTGACCGGGTTGAACTGGCCCAGTGACGGCCCGTCCAGATCCACCTTGGTGATGATGTCGCTCTTGGCGACGGCCAGGTGCACGGCGGCGGCCACGGAGATGCTCGATTCGATCATGCAGCCGATCATGCACGGTACGCCGTAGATCGCGGCGATGTCGGCGATGCGGATCGCGTTGGACAACCCGCCGGTCTTCATCAGCTTGATGTTGATGATGTCGGCGGCGCGCTGCTGGATCAGGTCGAATACCTGGCCGGGGTTGAACACGCTTTCATCGGCCATGACCGGGGTGTTGACGCGGTCGGTGACGTATTTCAGGCCACTGATGTCGGCGGCCTTGACCGGCTGCTCGAGCAGTTCCAGCACCACGCCGGCTTCTTCCAGCGCACGCATCGCATGCACGGCCTGTTTGGCGGTCCAGCCCTGGTTGGCATCCAGGCGCAGCAGGGCGCGGCCCTGCACCGCGGCGTGGATCGCCTTGACCCGCTCGATGTCCAGGCCGATGTCCTTGCCGACCTTGATCTTCAGCGATTCGAACCCGCGTTCGATCGCCGAGAGCGAGTCGGCCACCATCTTGTCGATGTAGTCCACGCTGATGGTGATGTCGGTGGTGATCACCGGATCGCCACCGCCGAGCATGCGGTACAGCGGTGCGTTGTGCAGCTGGGCCCACAGATCGTAGACCGCGATCTCCACCGCCGCCTTGGCGCTGGTGTTGCGCTCCATCGAGGTCTGGATCAGCCCGCAGAGCCGGTTGAGGTTGGCCACGTCCTCGCCGATCAGGCGCGGTTTGATGAAGCTGTCGATGGCCTCGATGATCGAGCCGTGGGTATCGCCGGTGATCACCGCGGTGGCCGGCGCTTCACCGTAGCCGGTGTGGCCGCTGTCGGTGCGGACCAGCACCACCACGTCTTCGACGGTGTCCACGGTGCGCAGCGCGGTCTTGAACGGGGTCTTCAGCGGCACGCGCAGCATGCCGAGTTCGATGTCGGTGATCTTCATTCAGGGGGTCTGTGGCCGAAGGCGCTGGATGTTGGTGATGCGGTCGATGTAGCTCACGGTATCGCTGGCCATCATCGGCTCCAGTGGAGTGACCGACACGCCGTTGAGATGGGCCTGCACGCGCTTGCCGTCCGCGCCGATCCAGCCGCCGCCGGCGGTGTCATGGATCAGCCAGGCACGGCCGTCGATGTGGCCGATCGCCATCATCACGTGGCCGGGGATGTAGACCAGATCGCCGACCTGCAGTGCTTTTACGGCGGCATCGCGCGTGGGCGTGCCGTCCTTGGCGGTAAAGGCGATGCGGTCCAGCGCGGGGCTGATCGCCTGCGCGCTGGTGTTGCGTGGCATCAGCACGCCGGCACTGCGGTAGATCTCCGAGACGAAGCCGCTGCAGTCGCGGGTGTCGTAATCGTGGCCCCAGCCGTAGCGTTCGCCGAGGAACTTGAAGGCCTGGGTCAGCAGCGTGCGCGGGGTCAGCGGCAGGTAGTCGTCCGCAGTGTCCTGCGAACGCGGCAGCAGTGCCGGGATCAGCGCCAGGCGGCCCTCGGCATCGCGCACCGGCAGCTGCACCACATGCGCGGCGTGGGCCTGTTGGCCATTGACGGTCTTCTCCAGCGGCCAGTCGGCGATCACCGGCAGGCGCACGCCCATGTCCAGTTGGAGCCGCGACACGCGCGGTTCCTTGGGGGTGTAGGCGGTGAACGCCGTGGCGCCGGTGACCACGCGGTAAGGACCGTGCTGACCGTAGCCGAGCACGGTGTCCGCGTCACCGATACCCACGAAGCGCTTTTCGATCCACGCCGAATAACGTTCGCTGGTAATGAACAGCCAGCGCCCGTCGGCGCTTTCATGCAGCACCGCCACGGCGTCGCCGGGGAACAGCGCCGACTCCTGGAAGCGGTCGATGTCGGTGTCGCCTTGGCTGCTGAACACCCGCAGCGCGGTCGGGAACGCCCGCAGCGCGGCACGATGGGTGACCAGGCCGTACTGGAGGGGGCGCTGCGCCGGTATCGCCTCCAGCGCGAGATTGGCCAAGGTGTCAGTGCGCTGCCGGTCGCTGATGGTCTTGCCGTCCTGGCCATACAGCGTGCGCTCCGGCCATTTGGACAGCGACTGGATGCTGCCCAGCACGTGAGCGCGGGGCAGCTGCGCCGGCAGCGCGCGCAGGTCATGGATCGAGGCATCCTCGGCCCGCATCCGGGCGTTCTGCGCTGCGATACCGGCGCGATCGAGGATCACGCGGTCCGGATCGGGCAGGCGATCGGCCCAGAAGCCGGGGCTGAGGTAGGCCTCGCGCAGGGCGATGACCCCGCCGAAATCAGCGCTGGGCGCGGCACGCGGCGCCTCGGCCCACACTGGCGCGACGCTGGTGGCCAGCAGTGCAGCCACCACGGCGCGCGACAGCCAGCGGGACCGCACGGGGCGGTGGGGGGAAGCCTGGATCATCACGCGGTCACCCTCCTCGGAAGCATCAGGAATATTTATTCCTTTTTTCGGCGAAAGCAAGAATAAATTATTGACCGGCTATCAGGCCCGTGTTACACAGCGATTACCCCACCCGCACCTTGGGAAGTGTCGCCGTGGATCCTGTGATGCGCAAACCGCGATTGCCTCTGCCTGCTGTCTGGTGCCTGTGCGCTGGTCTGCTGGCAACGCCGTGGGGGCTGGCCGCTGCGCCGGCCGCGCTGCCGACGGTGATCGCCGGGATCGACCGCGGTGCGTTCGCGCAGGCCGAGGCCGACATCGCGACGGCGTTGCAGGATCCGAGCCTGTCGGCAGCCGATCGTCAGGCCTATACCTTCGAGCGCGAACGCATGCGACGCATGCGCCTGGACTTCGCCCTGGATGCGGCGGCTGCCAAGGCGCAGCTGCGCAAGCAGATCCCCGACCTTCGCGAGGACGAGTTCGCACGCTGGGAGGCGGCCGGCTTGCTCGAACACCTGGATATCGATGGCCAGCGCCGCTACTTCAAACGCGCGCCGTCCAATCTGTTCCGGATCAGCGCCGAGGCACGCGCCCGGCGCGCGCCCGATGCCCCGGTGCCGAAGGACGGCCCTTACGAGCACCTGCACCCTCACCACGAAGAGATCGTCGCCGCCGCCCGCGCTACCGGCGCGACCAGCCTGGTGCCGCGCCGCATCGAGGTGACCCAGTCGCTGGTGGTCACACCCGATGCCGTGCCTGCCGGCGAAACGATCCGCGCGTGGATTCCGTACCCGCGCGCCATTGCTGGCCAGCAGGAAGACATCACCTGGATCGCGAGTACGCCGGCCGGTGCGCAGGTGGCGCCTGAAGCCACGCTGCAGCGGACCGCCTACCTGGAGCGCAAGGCAGTGGCCGGCACGCCCACGGAGTTCCAGATCCGCTACGCAGTGACTGTGTACGCGCGGCATATCGAGGTCGATCCGGCCAGGGTCCAGCCCACCCCGGACGATCCTGCGCTGACGCCGTACCTCGCCGAGCAGGCGCCGCACATCGTGTTTACCCCGGCGCTGCGCGCGTACTCGACGAAGGTAATGGGGACTGAGACCGATCCATACCGGATCGTGCAGACGCTGTTCGACGCGGTGGACGCCATTCCGTGGGCCGGTGCGCGCGAGTACGCGACGATCTCCAACCTCAGTGATTACGCCCTGCACGCCGGTCATGCCGATTGCGGGCAGCAGACGCTGCTGCTGATCGCCCTGTTGCGCTTGAACGGTATTCCCGCGCGCTGGCAGTCCGGCATGGTCTATTCGGATGATGCGGTCGGTTACAACAATCTGCACGATTGGGGCGCGGTGTATCTGGCCCCGTATGGCTGGGTGCCGATGGATGTCACCACCGGGCGGCTGGACAGCCCGCAGCCGGCGCTGCGCGATTTCTATCTGGGCGGGCTGGATGCCTATCGCATCGCCTTCAACGACGACTACGGCCAGCCGCTGGTGCCAGCCAAGCAGCACGTCCGCTCGGACACGGTGGATTCCCAGCGCGGTGAGGCCGAGTGGTCCGGCGGCAACCTGTACTTCGATCAATGGCATTACGACGTCCAGTCGCACGTGGTGCCACTGGCGGCAACGCGGTAAACGGCGGTATCCACGATTCCACATCTGCAGGAGAGAGCAGGGAATGAATGCAAAGCGATTGAAGCGTGCGGCGTTGTACGCCGCGCTGGGGGTGTGTCTGGGCAGCTTGGTGCCGATGGGCGCTTCGGCACAGAACGTCAGTGGTGCCGTGGCCGGTCGTGCCACGGCCGGTGACCAGGTGACGGTGGTCAGCAACGCGACCGGCCTGACCCGTACGGTCACCGCCAGTGGCGATGGCAGCTACCGCCTGGGCCAGTTGCCGGTCGGCGATTACCAGCTGCAGCTCAGCCGTGATGGCCAGAAGCTGGGCGAGCCGTTCGCGGTGAGCGTGGCAGTCGGCGGCACCACCACGGTCAACCTGGCCAGCAGCGGCGACGTGGTCAACCTCGATGCGCTGCAGGTGATCGGTGCCCGCGTGGTCAATCGCGTGGATGTGTATTCCACCGAAACCTCGTTCAACGTCAACCGCCAGGAGCTGTCGCGCCTGCCGGTGGCGCAGGATCTATCGGCAGTGGCATTGCTGGCACCCGGCGTGGTCGGCGGCAATTCCTCGTTCGGTGGCCTGTCCTTCGCCGGTTCCTCGGTGGCTGAGAACGCGGTCTTCATCAACGGCCTGAACGTCACCGACATGTACACCCGTCGTGGCTTCTCCAGCGCGCCGTTCGGGTTCTTCAACGAATTCCAGGTCAAGACCGGTGGCTACTCGGTCGAGTTCGGGCGCTCCACCGGCGGCGTGATCAACGCGGTGACACGCTCGGGCACCAACGAGTTCCAGGGCGGCGTGGAAGTCACTGCCGAGCCGAGCGCGCTGCGCTCCAGCCCACGTGACCATTTCCACCGCGACGGCACGCCGCATTCCTATGCCAGCCGCGACAACAGCTCGTTCCTGAAGACCAACGTCTGGGGTTCCGGCCCGATCATCAAGGACAAGCTGTTCCTGTTCGCGATGTATGAAGACCGCGACGACACCGGCCACAACACCTCCTCCGACGCGCTGAGCTGGTTCAAGAACAAGAGCGACAACGGCTTCTGGGGCGCCAAGCTGGATTGGAACATCAACGACAACCACAGCCTGGCGCTGCTGGCGTTCTCCGATGAAGGCGAGATCACCAACGGCGCGTACAACTACGATTGGGATGACGATCAGATCGGTGCGTGGGGCGGCGATTCAGTCACCGAAACCGGCGGCAAGAACTGGTCGGCAACCTATACCGGTCACTTCGGCGAGAGCTTCACCGCGCGTGCCATGGTGGGCGAGAACAACCAGCGCGCCTTCACCAGTTCCTCGCTGGATGAAGCGTGCAGCCCGGTATTCACCGATGCCAGCTATGCATCACGTCTGGGCAAGCTCAACGGCCTGCGCCCGGGCTGCCACCCCACCGGCGCCGCCGTTGCCGAACGCGACGACACGCGTGAAGTCGCGCGGTTGGACTTCGAATGGCAGGTGGGCACGCACCTGCTGCGCTTCGGTGTTGACCGCGAGCTGATGACCACCGAACAGTCCACGCGTTACCCGGGGCCGACCCAGCTCAGCTACACCGCCTACGTCGCCCGGCCCGGCGATGAAGTGTGGGACGGCGCCAATGCCTATGTGCCGGCCGGCGTGACCGAGATGCTGCGTGCGCGCAACCGCGTCTCCGGTGGCACCTTCGAGACGGAAGCCAACGCGTTCTACCTGGAAGACATCTGGAACATCACCCCGAACCTGATGTTGAACCTCGGTGTGCGCTGGGACCGCTTCGAGAACCGCACCGCCGATGGCGACGCCTTCATCAAGATGGACGACCTGATCGCGCCGCGCTTCGGCTTCTCGTGGGACATGAAGGGCGACGGCAGCACCAAGCTGTTCGGCAACGCCGGCCGCTATTACCTGCCGGTGACCAACAACATCAACGTCAACTTCGCCGGCGGCCTCACCGACGAGTACTCCTACTACGTGCTCAACGGCTGGCAGCAACAGGCCAACCCGGTCACCGGCGCGCCGTACATGGCTCCGGTCATCGGCCAGCAGATCGGCCCGGTCGATACCCGCATGAACACCGGCGCGGCCGACCTGCGCCAGAGCGTGGACAAGGACCTGAAGGCGGTCTACCAGGACGAGTACATCCTCGGTTTCCAGACCATGATCAACCAGGCCTGGTCGTGGGGCGTCAACGCGACCTACCGCAAGATGGACCGCGCCCTGGATGACATGCGCATCAACCACACCCCGTGCGGCCCGACGGGCACCACCCTGTGGCCGATCGCCAACCCGGGCGAGAGCCTGACCATCTGGGGCGACTCCAGTATCGGCTGCGCCACCGAAGGCTGGATCACCATCGACACCTCCAAGGATGGCTACCGCAAGGGCGGTAGTCTGGAGGTGGTCGGCTATTCCAAGCCCAAGCGCACTTACAAGGCGCTGGAATTCCAGATCGACCGCGCGTGGGATGAGAAGTGGCTGTTCAATGCCTCCTACCTGTGGTCGCGCAGCGATGGCAACTTCGAAGGTCCGGTCAATTCGGATACCAACTACGGCGACACCGGCATGGTCCAGCACTGGGATCATCCGTCCAACAACCAGCGCTATGGCCCGCTGTTCAACGATTTCCGCCATCAGTTCAAGTTCCGCGCCGCCTACGCGCTGAACGAGCAGTGGTCGTTCGGCACCACGCTGCAGGTGGTGTCCGGTGGCCCGATCACCGCCTTTGGCGTGATGTGGCCCAATGACACCGTGGCCGGCGGCAGCACCTCCAGTGAAGGCAGCGGCGGCGGTACCGGCTGGCTGTGCGTGGCCAACTGCTCGGGCGCGTACAACCAGCGCCAGTTCGAGTACAGCCCGCGCGGCGCCTTCGGTCGCCTGCCGTGGACCTGGACCATGGGCGCCAACGTCACCTGGCGGCTGCCGGTGGAGGGCATCGACCTGAGCGCGCGCCTGTCGGTCTACAACCTGTTCAACAACCAGACCGTCATCAACGTGCACCAGCGTTATGAAGCCCAGCCGGGCCAGGTGCGTGAGAACACCTTCAACACCGGCACCCGCTGGCAGGCCCCGCGGTACACGCAGCTGATGGTGACCTGGAACTTCTGATCCGGTGCGCACGTGGCAGGTGCCGACCGTGAGTCGGCACCTGCCTTCACCGCCATCCGGTAGGTACCGACCGTTGGCCGGTACAGCTTTCAACCGGCGGCCAAAGAAGCACGCCCTCCGGTCATGACGAGGGAACCCATGCCGTCACGCGCTTCAGCACACAGTCGATCCCGTCTTCTCACGCTTGGCCTGGCCTGCACCCTGGCCATCGCCCCCAGCGCATGGGCAGCCGAGCCCGCTGACACCTTCAATCGCCTGCTCGATCAGACGGTCGCCCACGAACAGCTGCCGGGCATCGCCATGGCCGTCGTCGACGATGGCAACCCCGTCTTCATCGGCACCCGTGGCGAGCGCCGCGCCGGGCAGGGTGAGGCCATTGATCCGGATACCCTGTTCAAGATCGCCTCCAACAGCAAGGCGATGACCGCCGCGCTGCTCGCCCGGCTGGTCGACCGCGGTCTCCTGCGCTGGGACGATCCGGTCATCAAGTACCTGCCGCAATTCCGCATGCATGACCCGTGGGTCACGCAGCAGATGCAGGTCCGCGATCTGCTGATCCATAACAGCGGCCTGGGCCTGGGCGCCGGCGATCTGATGCTGTGGCCCGAGCCGAACCGCTTCACCCGCCAGGACATCATCGCCGGGCTGGCCCATCTCAAACCGGTCACCAGCTTCCGCAGCGGCTATGCCTACGACAACCTGATGTATGTGGTCGCCGGCGAAGTCGCCGCCGCCGCCGGTGGCAAACCGTACGATCAACTGCTGCGCGAGGAAGTCTTCTCGCCACTGGGCATGGATCGCTGCCAGGTCGGCGCGTGGTCGGTCGCGGCGGTGGGCAACGTTGCCCAGCCGCACGCGCGGAAAGACGGTCGCAACGTGGTGCGTGCTGCCGATGGTGACACCAGTGCCGATCTGACCTCGATGGCCGCCGGTGGCATCCGCTGCAGCCTGCGCGACATGACCCGCTGGATGCAGGTGCTGCTCGATCCGGCGCTGGTTCCTGGTTGGCTGAGCACGGCGCAGCGCCGCGCGCTGTGGACCGCACACATGCCGATCCCGCTGGGCGAGCGCCAACGTCGCTGGGACAACGCACATGTGTCGGCCTACGGCTACGGCTGGCGCGTGTCGGACATGGACGGCCAGTGGAAGGTGGCCCACACCGGCACGCTGTCCGGGATGTATTCCTCGCTCGCGCTGCTGCCGGACCGCAAGGTCGGCGTGGTAATCCTGATCAACAGCGACGCCGAGGATGCACGCACCGCGCTGATGCAGGCCGCGTTGAAGACCTACACCGCACCGGACGACACGGCCGACGTGAGTCATTATCTGGCCCTGCTGGACCAGGAGCGCACTGGCCGCCGCGAAGCCGGGCAGGTGCGCCCGGATACCGGCGCGCGCCGACCCGCATCGCTTCGCACCACCGCCGCCGCGCACGGCCGTTATCGCGACCCGTGGCTGGGCGAGGCGCTGCTCTGCCCGGCGCAGGGCGCGCTGCGTTTCAGCGTCGCCAAGTCGCCGATGCTGCGCGGCCAGGTCATGCAGCTCGGTGAGCGCTGGCTGGTGCAGTGGGATACGCTCGGGGCCGATGCCGAGCCCTGGTTGCAGTTGCAGCCCGGCGCGACGCCCGCCCTGACCTTGGCCGCGATCGATCCGGAGATCGACTTCAGTTATGACTACCAGGACCTGCACTTCACCCGCACCGGCGATTGTCCGTAGCGCGCTGCTGCTGGCGTTGCTGGCCGGCAGTGCCCACGCGGCAGCGCCAGCGGTCACGATCTCGTCCGCGCGCGATGTGGCCGAGGCCGGACTGGTCGACATCCGCACGCTGGCCCCGGCGATCGAACAGGACATCCGCTACGCCGGCCCCGACAACTTCACCGGCCAGCGTGTGCCCGGTTATGACGCGCCCAAGTGCTATCTGCTTGCCCCGGCGGCCACCGCGCTCGCACAGGTGGAGGCCGACCTGCGCGCAGAGGGCTACGCGCTGCGTCTCTACGATTGCTACCGCCCGGCTCACGCGGTGACGGCCTTCGTCGCCTGGGCACAGGATCCCAAGGAGCAGTCGCGCAAGGCCCTGCAGTACCCGGACCTCGACAAGCCGGCCCTGCTCGGCGACTACATCGCCGAGACCTCCGGCCACAGCCGGGCTGCCACGGTCGACCTGACCCTGCTCGATTGCCGCACCGGCCCCTGCGCGCCGGTGGACATGGGCACCGACTTCGATTTCTTCGGCCCGCGCGCGCATACCGATGCGCCGGAGATCAGCACGGCCCAGCGCAGCCACCGCCAGCACCTGCGCCAGGCGATGGCCCGGCATGGCTTTGCCAACTACCCGATGGAATGGTGGCATTTCACCCTGCAGCCCGAGCCGGCGCCGACCACGGCCTACGATGTGCCGGTCCGCTGAGGCGCACCGCTACACTGTGCGCTGACCGCCGGATCGGACCACGATGAATCTGCCGCTGCACGTTGGATTGCTGGGAACGCTGGAGGCAGGGCTGATCGCGCTGTTCGTCGGGCTGCTGGTGTATGCGCTGTGGCATCGCCTGTGCCGCTGGGCAGGCTGGACCGACGGGCATGCGATCGGCTGGGCCTGCGTGATCGCGGTGGTGGCCTCGGCCGGCATCGATGCGTGGAATCTCTTCTATATGGGCATGATGCGGCTGGAGTCGCCGCTGTATGCGCGGTTGTTCCTCGCCGGTATCCATGATCCGAACGAGCTGGGCTCGCGCGTGGTGCTCGAAGTGGCCGGCGCGATCGGCGGTGTTGCACTGGGGTGGCTTCTGTTCAGTTCCCGCTCAGGCGAAAAAAACAGCAACACCGCGTGAGATTGCGTTCGCATCCGGTTAAATTCGCGGCCAATGAATGGGCGTGTTACCAACTGCTCACCTGCGGCTAACCACTGCGGTAATGCACGCGTTCGCGCAGGTGGTTAAGGCTGCGTGCGCAGCGCGGTCGAGGGGCAATATCGATTCACAAACGGGGTGGCAGTGTGGGGCCGTGCGGAAACAACAGGCCGCGCAATACCTACCAAGGAGACCACCCCAATGACTATTCGCAACCGCAAGCCCCTGATCGCCCTGATCGTCGCCGCAGGCAGTGTGCTGGCCATTCCGGCGATGGCCCAGTCGGCACAGCAGAGTGCCGCGCAGGCGCAGAATCAGGCCGCCCAGGCACAGCAGGCGGCAGCGCAGGCGGGCGACGCAGCAGATACCGCTGCCAACGCCGCCGCACAGGCCTCCGCGCAGGCCGGTGGTGGCGGTGGCCAGACGTGGGCAAGCGTCGATACCGACGGCAACGGCACCATCAGCAAGGCCGAGGCACAGGTGAACGCGGGCCTTGCCCAGGTGTTCGACCAGGCCGACACCAACAAGGACGGCGAGCTCTCGCCGGATGAATACAAGGCGTACGTGGCCGCCCAGCAGGGCAAGGCCGCCGGCAACGGCGCCCAGCAGAGCAAGTAAGGACCGGGGACACCGGTAGCGCAGTGAGGGGGAAAGGGCGGCTTCGGCCGCCCTTTCTTTATGCGCCGCCGGGGTGGGGTCGCTGGGCCGCTGTTGGTATCCTTGGCCGATGATGACTTCCCTGCCCACGCCGCAAGGCGCTATCGGCCTGGTTGGTTTTGACGGTGATGACACGCTGTGGAAGAGCGAGGATTTCTACCGCAAGGCCGAGCAGGACTACCTGGATATCCTGTCGCGCTACATCGACGTGCACGACACGCAGACCGCGCGCCACCTGCTGGAAGTGCAGCAGCGCAATCTCGGTGTGTTCGGCTATGGCGTGAAGGGCATGACCCTGTCGATGGTGGAAGCCGCCATCGAGATCACCAACCAGACCATCAGTGCCCGCGACCTGCAGCAGATGCTGGACATCGGCCACGACACCCTGCGCCACCCGGTCGAGCTGATCGACGGCGTGCGTGAGTCGGTCACCGAGATCGCCCGCGATTACCCGGTTGTGCTGATAACGAAGGGCGACCTGTTCCATCAGGAAGCCAAGATCAAGCTCGCCAAGCTGCGCGACCTGTTCCCGCGCATCGAGATCGTCTCCGAGAAAGACCCGGAAACCTATGCCCGCGTGCTGGAAGAGTTCGATCTGCCGATCAAGCGCTTCGTGATGGTCGGCAATTCGCTGCGCTCGGATATCGAGCCGGTGATCACCCTCGGTGGCTGGGGTATCCACACCCCGTACGCAGTGACCTGGGCGCACGAGACCCAGCACGGCGTGGCCGATGACGAACCGCGCATGGTCGATGCCCCGACCGCCTTCGACTGGCCGCAGGCCCTGCGGACCATCGAAGCCAAGGCCGCACAGGCCGGATGATGCGCGCCGGCCTGCTCGCGCTGCTGCTGATGCTGCCCGGGGCAGCCACGGCCGAGCAGACCCCGGAGAAGTCCGCAGCGTACGTGGTGGACACCGGCGATGCCTGGGTGGATGCCCAGCTGCAGGACATCAACCACTACGCCGAACGCTACCCGGACAGCTTTCTGGATGAAGTCTCGCGCTATGCCGGTGTCTCGCGCGGCTATATCGCCGCGCTGATGCACACCCACGGCTGGCAGGCCGGCGACATCTACTTCGCCTGTTTCTGGGCGCATGTGATCGAACGTTCCTGCCGCGAGAGCGTGCAGACGTGGTCGCGCACGGTTCCGGAGGACGGTGAGGCCAAACGCTGGGAAGCGGTGGTGGCCCAGCTGCCGGTCACGCCGACCAACCTGCACTGGCGCGCGCTGCGCCACGCCATCGTCGCCAGCCATGACCACTGGGACCGACCGGTGACGCTCGACGCCACGCTGCAGCGCCAGCTCGGCAACCGCGAGCAGCGCCAGCGTGCGGCGAGCAGTCCCACGCCACCCGCGCGCTGAGTTGCCGCGCACGCACCCACCGGGTGCCATCGGGTAGAGCCACCCCATGGGTGGCTGCCCTTTGCGACCATTGCATTCCGTGCAGCAACCCATGGGGTGGCCCTACCCGGTTGTCCCTTTGCTGCTGTGCAGATCGCGGTAACCCACGCCCTCGGCGACAATGCAGCGCTTGCTGCACCTTCCCCCGTGATCCGTTGCCGAGTACGTCATGAGCACCGACCGTTTCGTTTCACCCGACGATATCCGCAGCCTGTTCGCCCAGGCGATGTCCACCATGTACCGCGCCGAGGTGCCGCTGTACGGCACGCTGGTCGACCTGGTGGCCGAGATCAACGATGCCGTGCTGACCGCCCATCCGGCGCTGGCCGAGCAGTTGGACCGCACGGACGAACGCGCCCGGCTGGACCAGGAACGCCACGGTGCGATCCGGGTCGGCACGGCCGAAGAACTGGCCACGCTGGGCCGCCTGTTCGCGCTGATGGGCATGTACCCGATCGGCTACTACGACCTCTCGGTGGCCGGTGTGCCGGTGCATTCCACCGCCTTCCGCCCGCGCACCGCGCAGGCGCTGGCGCGCAATCCATTCCGCGTGTTCACCTCGCTGCTGCGGCTGGAGCTGATCGAGAACGCCGCGCTGCGCGAGCAGTCCGCTGCCATTCTTGCCCAGCGCCGGATCTTCACCGACACCGCGCTGGCCCTGATCGCGCAGGCCGAACGCGACGGTGGCCTCGACGAGGCCGATGCGCGCCGCTTCGTCATCGAGGCGCTGGAGACCTTCCGCTGGCACGGCGATGCCACGGTATCGCTGGATACCTATCACGCGCTGCACGACGCGCACCGGCTGATCGCCGACGTGGTCAGCTTCCGTGGTCCGCACATCAATCACCTGACCCCGCGCACGCTGGATATCGACGCCGCGCAGGCCGGCATGCTCGCCCGTGGCATCGACGCCAAGGCGGTGATCGAAGGTCCGCCACCGCGGCGGTGCCCGATCCTGCTGCGCCAGACCAGCTTCAAGGCGCTGGAAGAAACCGTGCACTTCCCCTCGGGGGAGGCTGGGGATGCCGGCACGCATACCGCGCGTTTCGGTGAGATCGAACAGCGGGGCCTCGCCCTGACGCCCAAGGGCCGTGCGCTGTATGACCAGCTGCTTGCGCAGGCGCGCGACAGCGGTGGCGCCGGGAGTACCGGTCAGGATTACCCGACGCGTCTGGCCGCGGCATTCACTGCCTTCCCGGACGACCACGACACCCTGCGCCGCGAGGGCCTGGGGTACTACCGCTACGCCCTGACCGACGCCGGTCGCGCCAACCCGGCGGCCGTTGCGGATCTCCCGGCCGAAGCGCTGATTGCCGCCGGTCTGGCCAGCGCCGACCCGATCGTCTACGAGGATTTCCTGCCGGTCAGCGCCGCGGGCATCTTCCAGTCCAATCTCGGCGGCGACGAACAACGCGCCTACGCCGCGCACGCCAACCGCGATGCCTTCGAGCAGGCGCTGGGCATGAAGGTGGAGGACGAGTTCGCCATCTACGCGCGGCTGCAGGCCGAATCGCTGGCGAGCCTGCGGAACCGCTGACGGCGAGCGATCGCTGACCGCGCGGTGACCGCCCTGCAGACGGGATCCTGAGCCACGCGGGGGCCGCTCCCCGGGTAGTGCCGGCTGCTGGCCGGCTCTTCATGTACCAAACGCGCATCCGGGCTTGCGGACGGTAATGCGTGGAGCCGGCCAGCGGCCGGCACTACCACGAAACAGAACGCCCCGGTCCGTGCATCGCAACACGGAAACAGAACGCCCCGGTCCGTGCATCGCGACACGGAAACAGAACGCCCCGGTCCGTGCATCGCGACACGGAAACCGAACGCCCCGGTCCGTGCATTGCAACACGGAAACCGAACGCCCCGGCAGGTACCGACCGTTGGTCGGTACCGTGCAGCATCAGGCCTTCATCGTCCCGGTATCCAGCCACCGCTGGTGCCACGACAGCGCTTCCGGCAGCAGGTGCGGAGTGTGCTTGCCGTAACTCTCACGGCTCGCACGGTCGAAGTAGTCATTCAACTGATCGCGGAAATCCGGATGCGCGCAGTTGTCGATCACCACCCGCGCACGCTTGCGCGGGGTCAGGCCGCGCAGATCGGCCAGGCCCTGTTCGGTGACGATGACCGACACATCGTGCTCGGTGTGATCCACGTGGCTGACCATCGGCACGATCGCCGAGATGCTGCCGTTCTTCGCCGTCGAAGGACTCAGGAACGCGGACAGGAAACCGTTGCGCGCGAAATCGCCCGAGCCGCCGATGCCGTTCATGATCCGGCTGCCCATCACGTGCGTCGAATTGACGTTGCCGTACAGGTCGGCCTCGATCATGCCGTTCATGCCGATGCAGCCCAGGCGGCGCACCAGTTCCGGATGGTTCGAGATTTCCTGCGTGCGCATGATGATGCGCTCGCGGTAGAAATCGATGTGTTCCTTGAAGGTCTCGTTCGCCTGCGGGCTCAGCGCGAAACCGGTGCAGGAGGCGTAGCTCAGCACGCCATCGCGCAGCAGATCGAGCATGCCGTCCTGGATCACCTCGGTGAACGCACTCAGATCGCGGAAGCCGCTCTTGGCCAGCCCGGCCAGCACCGCGTTGGGAATGTTGCCGACGCCGCTCTGCAGCGGCAGCAGGTTGGCTGGCAGGCGGCCCTTGGCCACCTCGTGCTTGAGGAACTCGATCAGGTACTGCGCGATCTGCTCGCTGGTGGTGTCGATCGGGCTGAACGGGCTGTTGCGGTCCGGGCCGTTGGTGCGCACGACGGCGACGATCTTGTCCGGGTCGCAGCGCAGCGCGGTCTCGCCGATGCGGTCGTTGGCGTGCACCAGCGGAATCGGCTTGCGGTGCGGCGGCAGCGCGGTGCCGTAGTAGATGTCGTGCATGCCGTCCACGCCGGCCGGCTGCCATTCGTTGACCTCGACGATCACCTTCTTGGCCAGGTCCAGCCAGGTCTTGTTGTTGCCAACCGAAGTGGAGGGCACCAGCGAGCCATCCTCGCGGATCGCCGAGACCTCGATCACCGCGGTATCGATATCGCCATAGAAACCGAACCAGACGTGCTGGGCGACATGGCTGAGGTGGATGTCGATGTAATCCAGCTTGCCCTCGTTGATGCGGTTGCGCGCATCCGGGTCGCTCTGGAAGGGCATCCGCATCGCGATGCCATCGGCCTTGGCCAGCGCGCCATCCAGCTCCGGTGCGGTCGAGGCGCCGGTCATCAGGCTGATCTGGAAGGGCAGGCCCTGGGCGTGCACCGCTTCGATGCGCTGCGCCAGCGCGACCGGCACCGCCTTGGGATAACCTGAACCGGTAAAGCCGCTCATGGCGACGGTTTCACCCGGCTGGATCAGGGCGGCGGCGGCCTCGGCGGAGACAACGCGGTCACGCATACGCGCGTTTGCAATGCGATCGACAGACATGACGACAACGTTTTTGGGGGGATCTCCATTATCGGCGATCCACGCAGGGGCAGGGGTTCTACCTTGGTGGGATGGCGTTTTCAGTTCGTCGCTCCCCTGTTCAGGTTTCCGGCCTACTTCTGTACCCGCAAGTATTGTTTTGCAGTGCAGCGTGCAAGTTCGTCGCCGACCCTAGAAGATCGACCTGCATCCCGACGTGGGGGAGGGAGCAGAGCCCGCTGGCAGTTCGCTGCAAGCGGGCTTTTTTATGTCTCGCCTTCGGAACACCGGGGCGCCGATGGGTCTCGCGCGTCGACACGCGCCCGGTCATGACCGCGCAACCGGTGAACACGCTTCTTGCCCTGCAGGGCGACCCGCGCCGGGCATAATCCCCCCATGCCGATCTCCGACCTCGCCGCGCCCGCGCGCGTCCCCGACGCCCTTGTTCCCCTGGTGGATCGCGCCCTGGCGCGCCTGGCCCTGTCGCTGACCGACGCCGGCCACTGGCCGCCTTCGGCGCCCGTACTGGAGACCCTGCGCGCGCTGGCCGTCACCAGCGACTTCGCCATCGACACCCTGTGCCGCCAGCCGGCGCTGTTGTCGCATCTCACCCAGGAAGGCTGCCCACCGCTGCCCCTGCCGGCACTGGATCCCCTGCAGCCCAGTGAATGGCAGCAGCGCCTGCGCCGCTACCGCACCGCCGCCTCCACCCGCCTGATCTGGCGCGACCTGACCGGGCAGGATGACGTGCCTGCCACGCTTGCCGGTGCCACGCGCCTGGCGGAGGCGTGCCTGCAACTGGCGCTCTCCGCGCTGGAGCAGGAATTCACCGGCCGCCACGGCGTGGTCCGTGCGGCGGATGGCAGCGCGCAGCAGCTGGTCGTGTTCGGGCTGGGCAAGTTGGGCGGTGGTGAACTCAATTTCAGTTCGGACGTGGACCTGGTCTACGCCTACCCGCAGGGCGGCGAATCCGATGGCGCGCGCCCGCTCGCCGCCGAGGAATACTTCGCACGCCTTGGCCAGCGCCTCGCGCGGTTGCTTGATGACACCACCGTGGATGGCTTCAGCCACCGCGTCGATCTGCGCCTGCGTCCCTTCGGCAATGCCGGGCGCGTGGCGCTGTCGTTCGCCGGCATGGACCAGTATTTCCAGCGCGAAGGCCGTGACTGGGAGCGCTATGCCTGGCTGAAGGCGCGTGCCGTCGCCGGTGATATCGCCGCGGGCGAAGCGTGGCTGCAGACCCTGCGCCCGTTCGTCTACCGCCGCTATCTGGATTTCACCGCGCTCGATGGCCTGCGCGAGATGAAGGCCGCGATCACCGCCGAGGTCTCGCGCCGCGAGATGCACGACGACATCAAGCGTGGCCCCGGCGGCATCCGCGAAATCGAATTCCTCGCGCAGGCCCTGCAGCTGATCCGTGGCGGCCGCGAAGCCCCACTGCGCGAGCGTCGTCTGCTGCACGCGCTGCCGGCGCTGGTCGCCTCCGGCCAGATGGCCGAGCAGGATGGCGCCGACCTGCTGCATGCCTACGGGTTCCTGCGGCGCCTGGAAAACCGCCTGCAGATGCTGCGCGATGCACAGACGCATGCGTTGCCCACCGACACCACCGACCGCCTGCGTATCGCCAGCGGACTCGGTTACGAAGACTGGGACGCGCTGGTTGCCGCGCTGGATGTGCAGCGCGAGCGCGTCAGCACCGAGTTCGCCGCACTGCTCGCACCGCGCCGTGGCCAGGCCGCGCCGGATGCGCTGGCCAGCTACTGGCGCGGCCTGCCCGACAACGGCAGCGCCGAGGTGCTGGCCGAAGCCGGCTTCTTCGATGCCGGCAGCGCCGATCAATCGCTGCGCGACTTCGCGCAGAGCTCCGGGGTGAAGTCCTTGTCCGATGCCGCGCGTGCGCGCCTGGACCGCGTGCTGCCGGCGCTGCTGCACGCCGCCACGCGCTCACCGCAGCCAGATGCCGCGCTCAAGCGCGTGCTCGGCCTGCTGCAGGCGATTCTGCGCCGGACCAGCTATCTCGCCCTACTCGACGAACAGCCCAGCGCATTGGCGCGCCTGGTCGACGTGCTTGCACGCAGCGCACTGCTGGCCGAGCGCCTGGCGGCGTATCCGCTGTTGCTCGATGAACTGCTGGACGTGCGCGTCTCCGGTCCGATGCCGGACGCCGCGGGCATGCAGGCCGAGTGCGCTGTCGCGCTGACCATCGAGGATCCCGAAGCCGCGCTGCGCCTGCTCAACGAGACCCGGCTGGCGCTGAGCTTCCGCATGGCGATGGCCACGCTGGATGGTCGCCAGCGTGCCGTCGACACCACCCGGCAACTGGCCGAACTCGCGCAGGCGGTGGTCGTCACCGTGCTCGCGCTGGTGCAGGCCGACATGCAGCGCCAGCACGGCGGCATTCCCGGCGGGCGTTTCGCCATCATCGGTTACGGCAGCCTGGGCGGACTGGAGCTGGGCTTCGGCTCGGACCTGGATCTGGTCTTCCTGCACGATCACCCGGCCGATCAGGACAGCAGCGACGGCCCCCGCCCGCTGGACCCCGGCCGCTGGTATGCGCGCCTGGCGCAGAAGGTGATGGCGATGCTCGGCGCGGTCACTGCCGCCGGCCGCCTGTACGACATCGACGTGCGCCTGCGCCCGGATGGCGGCAAAGGCGCGCTGGTGTCCTCACTGGCCAGCTACACCGAATACCAGCGCGAACGCGCCTGGACCTGGGAGCACCAGGCACTGGTGCGTGCCCGCGCCATCGCCGGTGATGACTCGCTGTTGGCCGACTTCGAACGGGTACGCGCGCAGACGCTGGCGCGCCCGCGCGACAACGCCGTGCTCTACAGCGACGTGCTGAAGATGCGGGCGCGCATGCGTGCCGAACTGGACCGCAGCGATGCCGCACGGCTCGATCTCAAGCAGGGCGCAGGTGGCATTGTCGATCTCGAATTCCTGCTGCAGACCGGCGTGCTCGACAGCGCCGGTACGCACCCGCAGGTGGTGCAACCGCGCGATACCCCCAGCCTGATCGACGCGCTGGCCGACATCGCCTGGCTGCCCGGCGGCACCCGCGCTGGCCTGCATGAGGCGCATGCGGCGCTGCTGGATGTGGGCCTGGCCTGCACGCTGGACCGCCGCCCACGCCTGGCGCCACCGACACCTGCATTGGAAGCGGCACGCGCGATGATCACCGCGGCAAGCGATGCGGCAGGGTTGCCGTTCCAGCAACAGATCGATGTCGTCAGCTGACGGCGGTTTGCACCGTCACCGACCTCGAACCGCTCTGGCACCGGTAGTGCCGGCCGCTGGCCGGCTCCCATGAACTCTGCAGAGCCGGCCAGCGGCCGGCACTACCCATCGTGATGCCCGACCGATAGCGATACCCGACCGATAGCGATGCCCGACCGATAGCGATGCCCGACCGATAGCGATACCCGGCCGATAGCGATGCCCGACCCAGGGTGATGCCCGACCGCCAGCGCTACACCGGGCGATCGGCGCGATGTCACACCGCGCGCGGCGCCATCTTCCACAGCAACGCGCGGAACGGCGCCAGCAGGAACACGCCGATCGTCAGCTTCACCGCGAGATCGCCCAGCGCCCAGCTCACCCACGGCAGGCTGGAACCGGCGAACGCGATGCTCCAGAAAATCGTCGTATCCAGCGTCGCGCTGCAGGTGGTCGCCACCATCGGCGCGCGCCACCAGTGCCCACGGCGCAGCCGGTCGAACACGGTGATGTCCAGCAGCTGCGCAGCGATGAAGGCCAGGCACGAGGCCACCGCGATCCGCGGCGTGGCGATCCAGATCGACAGCAGCACCGCCAACGCAAACCCGGCCCAGGCCACCCGCCGTGCCGCCTCCGGCCCAAAGCGGCGGTTGATCAGATTGCTGACCAGGAACGCCACCGGGTAGCTGAAAGCGCCCCAGGTGAGCCAGTCGTTGATCGGGTACTGCACCAGCACGTTCGAGCCCAGCACCACCGCGCCCATGGCCAGCACCGCCAGCAACAGCGAGCGCGGGGTCAACGGGGCAAAGGCAAGGGCAGGACGCGCGGACATGGCGGGAATGGGGCAGGCATGCAAGGGGCGGCATTATGGTGGCAGTTTCAGCTGTCTGCCACTTGCAAGCTTAAGCCGCAACAGACGTTTCGCTCGGGTACCATCAGAGTCCTTAGGACTCTGATGGTACCCGAGCCAGTCGCCTTCTGCCTGAACCTGCAGCACATCCGTGAGCTGTGACTCTGCAGCTGCTTCACGCGCAGATGGCTGGATTCGTAGTACCATCAACGTCCTGAGGACGTTGATGGTACTACGCACCAACGGTGTGTAAGAACTCAGCAAGAGGCCTGACTTATGTCCACCCAATCCCAGCTAGCGTGGCGCGACGCACTCGACCTCAAAATCCGTGAGGAGTTCAGGGCGCCCGTGATCAGCAACCATGCGCTGGCGGTTGCTCTGATTCAGCTACTTGATAAGGCTGAATACGCCGGCCGACCTGTGCGGCTCCCTCGCAGCGAGCTGGACCGCAAGACGTTTTTTTCCGCTCGCCAAGCCTTGATAGACCGCGGGGCGCTGCTCCCGGAGCGGGGATTGCCCAATTCCCTTTTACGCATCCCCGGGCGCAAGGACGCTTCGCCGGGTGAAGTAATGTGCGCGATTGATCCTTTTGGGCACGTTGCCTTCCTGAGTGCGATGGAATTCCATGGCCTCACCAACCGCCTGCCCAAGATTCTCTACTTCGTCACTTTCGACGCCGTGTCATGGCGTCAGCAGGCGTTGCAGCGGATGCAGCGTGAACTGGGCGATCTCCTCGCGGTCTTCAACGACGCTGACCTGCCCCCGTTGCAGTACTCGAACATCAGGCGACTCAACGGCGTCGTCATCGAAACCCTGCGGACGAAGGATGCAGGCGATTGGCGACATGCATTGGACGGTGCGCTACGGGTGACAGGCGTCGGGCGCACCTTTCTGGACATGATCAAGCGGCCCGAGCTATGTGGTGGTATCCGGCATGTCATCGAGGTGTTCGAAGAACATGCGCTGACCTATCTCAATGCCATCGTTGCCGAATTCAACACACATGGTGGGAAGATCGACTGTGTGCGTGCCGGCTACATATTGAACGAGCGATGTGGGATCGACCGCGCTGAAATTGATGCCTGGGTTGTCCATGCTTCACGAGGTGGGTCGCGAAAGCTGGATGCGCAGGCGGAGTACTCGCCAGACTTTTCCGAGAAGTGGAGCCTCTCCATCAATGCCTAGTCTGCTTCACGACATTCCGGTCTGGGTCCGCTCGGCAGGCGTCCAGCAGGTGCCGCTACGGCAAGCGGTCCATTGCGTGCTCGAGACCATTGCGCGGACCCCTCGGCTGAGAGCATTGCTCTGCATGAAAGGGGGCATTTTGATGGCCCTGCACTACGACAGCCCCCGCTTCACCACCGACATCGATTTCTCCACGCCGGATTCGTTCACCGAAGAGGCAGAGAAGGAAACGGTGGCGCTGATGTCTGCCGTGCTTCCGGGCGTCGGCGAAACGCTTGGTTATGACGTGGAGTGTCGGTTGCAGGGGCATAAGGTAAGGCCCAACCGCGAGGGCACACGAGTCAACCTCACCATGAACATTGGATATGCCCTCAAGGGCACCCCAGCGCATAGACGTCTGGCGGCGGGCCAGTCGCCGTTCTCGCTTTCGATCGACTTCAGCTTCAGGGAGCGCATCCCTGCCTCGGAAGAGGTGGAGATCGGCGAGGGGGGACATCTGTGCGTTTACGGTTTGACTACGTTGGTTGCCGAAAAGATGCGTGCGCTGCTTCAGCAGCCACTCCGCAATCGATACCGCCGGCAGGACGTGTTTGACCTTCATTACCTGCTCGAACAGCGCTCGGAGCTTTCGCTCCCGCAATGGCAGAGGGAGGTGCTGAGTGACCTGCGGATCAAGTGCGAGGACCGCTCCGTTTCTCTGAGTGCTGACGCGATCGATGACCCCGCCGTTGCCGAGCGCGCCGAACGCGACTACGACACGCTTCTGGCGGAGGTTGACGGCGACGTTCCGCCATTCCACATCGCCTTTGAGCGCGTCCGCACCTACTTCCACACGCTGCCTTGGCAATAGGTGCGGGACCTACCAGCGTTCGCTCATGCTGGTAGCCGCCGCATCCTGGGTCGGCAGGAACGCCAGCGCAGCGCCTTCGGCATTGGCCACCATCCAGCCCGCACCGGCCGGCGTCGGGGTGAACGCCAGCACATCGCCCACCTTCACGCCTGCCGCCGGATTGTCGGCACGCGCCGGCCATGCCACCACGGCCGGTGCCTCGGGGGCCTGCGGGTTCTTCAGCACCACCTGGTAGCTGCCGTCCGGTTGCTGCGCCACGTGCTCCACGGTAAGTGGCGGCATCGGCGCGGCCTTCTGTCGCTTTGCGGCCCGGGCGGCGCGGTTGTGCGGCATGGCGGCGTCATGCAGTTCGCTCACGCCCAACGCGCTGAGCCAGACCGGGGCGGTGATCACCGCCAGGCTCACCACCGAGGTGGTGAGGACGCTGCTGGTGACCGGCGAGGCATTGCTGAGGTTCTGGGCGCTGACCGGCAGGCTGGTCGCGAGCAAGGTCAGCGCCAGCAGTGGCGCAGCGGCAGGACGGAATATCCGGTTCATTCACCAGCTCCACGAGACAGCGGACAGCGAGGGGTCACCAACGTGCACTCGGCTGCGCGGCCGCCGCATCGGTGGGCAGGAAGGCCAAGGCCGTGCCCTCGGCCGTGGTCACCGTCCAGCCGGCGCCGCCCTGGGTGGGTGTCAGCGCCAGTACGTCGCCCACCGCCACCGCGGCTGCCGGGTTGTCCTCGCGCGCAGGCCAGGCAATCACGGCCGGCTCGTCCGGTGCCTGCGGGTTCTGCAGGGCCATTTCGAGGCCGCCGTCGGGCGTGCGTTCCACCTTCTCCACGGTGAGCGGCGGCAGCGGACCGGCTTTGCCACGGGCGTCCTTGGCCGCGCGGCTGCGTCGGGCCGAAGCATCGCTGGCCTTGCTCAGGCCGGCCGAGACCAGCCACACCGGTGCGGTCACCACCACCACGCTCACCACCGAGGTGACGATGACGCTGCTGGTCACCGGGTGATTGATGCCCACCACCTGCGCGGGCGCGGGCAGGCTGGCCGCGCCTACGGCAATGGCCAGCAGCGGTGCAACGACTGCGCGCGAAACACGTGTCATCGAAGATCCTTCTGATGTCTCAACATAGGTCCGCAGTATGCCCGCTGGCGTGCTGCCCGCCGCTGACTCACGGTTTGGGGGCGGTAATGCCTTTCACCGGCACATGCGGCACGGCCAGCTCCTGCTGCAGACTGCTGCGCAGTTGCAGGAAATCAAAGATCGATTCCACCGTCACCACCGAGTAGTTGCCGGAAATGCGCTCGCTGGCCGGGTGGTCGGTAACGGCGGCATTGGGCACGAAGAAGCGCGCGCCCAGCCGCTTGGCCACGCCGATGTGCAGCGTGCTGGGGGTATACATGTGCCGCTGCAGCCATTGCTGGGCCTGGGTACGGTTGACGATCAGGGTGCGCTCTTCCACCTGCGCCATCGCCGCGCCCAGCACTTCCAGCACCCATTGGTTGGAATTCTGGTACTCGGTGCGGAACGGATAGGCCACCACGCTGTAGCGCGCCTCGTGCAGCGCCTTGGCTTGGATCGCCGGCTGGGTGAGCATCGCCTTGACTGCATCGCGCAGCGCAGGTGTCGGCACGCCGATGCGCAGGTCGGTATGGCTGGAGGTTTCGCCGATGAAGGTGGCGACCCCTTCGCGGAACAGGTGCGACTCGGCGGTCTTGCACGGATTGAGCAGGTGCACCGCGCGCCACTGGCCGTCGTCTTCGCGCAGCAGGAAGGCCAGATGGCTGTGGCGCAGGCCGTACTTGCTCAGGTCCTGGCCACCGCGGGCGATCAGCACCACATCCACGCCCTCGAGTGCATCCAGCGCGTCGGTGGTGGCCAAGGCCACATCGAACATGGAGGCCAACGCGGCCGGAGTGGGATAGCGTTCGGTGCACTGCGGTTCGGCGTGTGCGGTCAGCGTAGCGCCCAGCAATACCGCACACAGCAGGGCGGGATGCAGGCGCTTGATCAGCGCAGCGCAGGGTACGTCCATGTCACACGGTCTCCGGCGGCACCGGCCGCGGCCGCATCATAACGCTGCGCGATGCCGTCAGGCCTGAATCCCCAACCGCGCACGTACTTCATCGGCAACGCGCGTGGTCTCGCGCAGCGGCTCGATGCGGCCCTGCGTCTGCCAGTCCAGCCAGCGCGTCTGCAACCGGCCACGTTCGCGCAGCGCGTGCTGGAAGTGTGCGAGTCGCCCTTGCGCCTGGTCGGCCAGGGCCACGGCGACCGGCATGCGCGTGGCGCACGCTTCAGAAAGCAGGTTCACCGAATCCGGCGAGACCACCACGCGGTTGGCCCAGCCCAGCAGCCCGGCATACGGGTTCACGCCGTCGCCGCCATCGCCCCAGATCACATTCGGTACCTCGGCAAACGCACTGCGCAGCGCCCCGACCAGGGCCGGTGGGGTACGTCGCGAGGTCGTGGCCAGCAGGCTGCCGCCTTCCTCGCGCAGCTGGGACGCGAGCTGCTGGAACACCTGCACCATGTCCGGCTCGTGCCAGGGCGCATGCGGGGTCGGCCCACCGACCAGCAGCGCGGTGCGCGGGCCGGGCAGGGCGCTGAACGCGGCGAATGCCGCACGGCCGCAGGCCAGCCAGTCATCGTTGACCGGATTGAGGCTGCCGAGCAGGGTGAGCACGTTGCTGCCGCGCAGGCGGTCGTGTTCGGGCACGACCAGCAGGTCCCAATGGCGCGGGCTGAGGCGAGGGTCGAGGATCTGGACGACCCTGGTGCCACGGCGGCGCAGTTCGCGCAGCGCGCCGGCGGCCTGGCGGCCACACCCAATGGCCAGTTCGGGTACCTCGGTGGCAAGCGTGGCGAAGGCCTCGCCGTAGCCGTTGGCGGCACCCGGCAACCAGCGCGGGGCCAGCCAGCGCCAGGGCGCGCGCGGGGTGAGCACCAGCGGACGATGCGCCCCCAGCTTCAATGCCGTGGCCAGGGCCACCGCCTGCCGCACATTGCCGGCACGGCCGTCAGTGATCGTCCAGGGCGGACTCCATCGTTTCACGTATGGCATTAATTCGTTTCAGTCAGGCTGGGTGTTGCAACTGTCGCGACACTCTACACTGCCAGCCTTCGCCGATCGCGCGGTCGCCCTGCCACGGTAGCCGATGCGCGAACGATTCCCCTTGTTTCCGGAGGCTTCATGTCCCACGTCCTTGACGATGCTGCGCTCGATCAGTTGTTCCGTACCGCCCGCACCCAGAACGCCTTCCTTGATAAGCCGGTCGACGACAGCCAGCTGAAGGCGCTGTACGAGCTGCTCAAGTGGGGCCCGACCGCCGCCAACGGCAGCCCGGCGCGCTTCGTGTTCGTGAAATCCCCGGAAGCCAAGGCCAAGCTTGCCCCGGCCCTGTCCGAAGGCAACCACGACAAGACCCTGGCCGCCCCGGTCACGGTGATCGTCGCCTTCGACGAAGACTTCCACGAGAAGCTGCCGTTCCTGTTCCCGCACACCGATGCCAAGGCGTGGTTCGACGGCCCGCGTGAAGGTCGCACCGAAGGCGCGTTCCGCAATGGCAGCCTGCAGGGCGCCTACCTGATCCTGGCCGCGCGCGCGCTGGGTCTGGATGCCGGCCCGATGTCCGGGTTCGACAACGCCAAGGTCGACGAAGCCTTCTTCAAGGGCACCGCGATCAAGTCGAATTTCCTCGTCAACCTGGGGTACGGTGACGCCTCGGGCCTGTTCCCGCGGCTGCCTCGCCTGTCCTTCGACGAAGCCGCCCGCATCGCATAAGCGTTACCGCCGGATCGTGGCCCGTCCGTGCGGATGGGCTGCATGAATTTTTTTCTTTTCCCTTCGATTACGAGAGAGACCTGACATGACCGTGACCCGCAAACTGCTGCTGCCGCTCGCCCTGACCCTGGCCATCGCCGCCTGCTCCAAGCCGGCCGACGAAGCCGCTGCTCCGGCCGCTGACGCGCCGGCCGCCACCGAAACCGCCGCCCCGGCGGCAGATGCTGCGGCTGCCGCCCCGGCTGCCGAGGCCATCCAGATCGCCTCGGGCACCTACAAGCTCGACCCGACCCACACCGACGTGCTGGTCCAGTGGAGCCACTTCGGCTTCTCGCACCCGACCGCCCACTTCGGCAGCGCCGAAGGCACCCTGGTGTATGACGCCGCTGACGTGACCAAGTCCACCGTGGAAGTGAAGCTGCCGCTGACCGGCCTGAACAGCTTCACCGCCAAGTTCGACGAGCACCTGAAGAGCGCCGATTTCTTCGACGCCGCCAAGTTCCCGGCCGCCACCTTCAAGAGCACCAAGGTGGAAGCCAACGGCACCAACAAGCTGACCGTCACCGGCGACCTGACCATCAAGGACATCACCAAGCCGGTGACCCTGGATGTCACCATCAACGGCGGCGGCGAGCACCCGATGGCCAAGGTGCCGGCGGCAGGCTTCGATGCCACCACCACCATCAAGCGCAGCGATTTCGGCGTCGGCGCGTACGCCCCGAACGTCAGCGATGAAGTGAACATCCGCATCACCACCGAGGCGACTGGCGAAAAGCCGGCTGCCTGAGTTTCTCCTCACTCGTCGTGAGAAGGCAGAAAGCCCGCCAATTGGCGGGCTTTCTTTTTGTGCGACCGCCGATCGACACACGGTAGTGCCGGCCGCTGGCCGGCAACCAGGAATCCCGCCGAAGCGCAGCCACGCATGGCGTGGCTCTACCGTTGACGCGGCCGGGGTAGATCCACAGCGCAGCCACGCATGGCGTGGCTCTACCGTTGACGCGGCCGGGGTAGATCCACAGCGCAGCCACGCATGGCGTGGCTCTACCGTTGACGGGACCGGGGTAGATCCACGCCATGCGTGGATATCAGCGCGATCAAGCCGCCGCCACCTGCGCGCTCACCTTGCCCAGCCACAGCGTGGTGAAATCGGTTGGCGTGCGCCGCGCCGGCGCGGTCAAGCCGCTCTCACGCAGGAACGCATGGGTGGCCTGCGCAAACGCCTGGCGGGCCAGCAGCGCGGCCTGCTTCACCGAGGCCTGCTGCTTGCGCAGCTGCACGATCTGCAGGCTCGGCTTACCGGGCATCGCGTACTTCTGGTAACGGCGCAGCTCATCGGCGACCAGGTCGATATCGATGTTCGCCTGCACCAGCGCGGCCTGCGCACGGGCCAATGGCACCAGGGCGGTGCGCAGCTGGGCGATGTTCTCGCCCACGGAAGGCGCCAGCGCCGCCAGGGCGGCATCCAGCGCGGGATCGGCACGCTCGGCGCGGTCGATCAGATCGGTCAGTGCCGAAAGAGGAGAGGCTTGCATGAAAGGCACCGGCACAAAACGCGATTGTCGCATTCGCGGCCGGTGCCCGTCGCGGGCTCAGTCGTCGTGGTGCTCGCTGCCGTGCGCCTTCCAGTAGCCGGTCGAGCGGATCCAGTCCTTCGGCACGCCCAGGTGGCCCTCGATGTACTTGCGCATCATCCGGGCCCGGCGCGATTCGGCCGCGATCCAGTAGAAGGTATCGCCGTCCGGTTCCTCGAAATCGGTCAGCACGTCTTCCAGCAGGGTGCTGCTGGCCGCGTCGAAACCGTTGCGCTCCAGCCACGAGATGCGGATGCGGTCGTCCTCCGGCAACTCTTGGCGGTCGCCGGATTCGGGGATCTCGATGTAGACATCGGCATTGGCGCCGTCCGGCAACGTCTCCAGCCAGCGGCCGATGGCCGGCAGCGCGGTCTCATCGCCGATCAGCACGTAGGTGTCGAAGTCATCGGCGGTCATGTGCGAGCCACGCGGGCCGCCCACGGCGATCGCATCGCCCGGCTGCGCGTTGGCGGCCCAGGTCGAGGCCAGGCCGTCGCCGTGCATGACGAAATCCAGCGCCAGCTCGTTGGTCTCCAGGTCCCACCAGCGCGGGGTGTAGTCGCGCGAGGGGGAGGGCGTCTGGCCGTCCGGATAGCGCGGGCCTTCCGGGGTCATCGTCGGGACCACGAACTGGCCCTCGGCGTTGGGGAAGAACAGCTTGACGTGGTCATCCGGCGAGGGCGAATCGAAGCCTTCCAGCGCCTCGCCACCGACGATCACCCGGCGCATGCACGGGCTGATCTCTTCGGTGCGCAGCACCTGCAGCGGGCGGAACTTCACGGTATGACGGAGCAGTCGGTTTTCATGCAGAGCCATGGGAATACCTGGATCAGTGCCGCAGCGCGGCGTTGAGAAAGAAGGACCTGGCGGGCGGTGGCTGGCTGGGTCTGAAACGAAGATGGGAGGTCAGCGGCCCTGCGCACGGATGTGCGCGGCGGCCTCGCGCAGCGCCTCGGCGACGGCCGCGGCGTTGTCGTCCTGCCAGCGGCCGTGGCACAGCCCCAGCGCGTGCTTGAGCTCGCGCAGTGCATCGCGCACGGACGGCGGCAGGTTGGCCTTGGTGATCGTGCGCGCGCTGTCGCGTACCCGGTGCACCGCGGCATCGACCTCGTCGCGCTGTGCCTCCAGTTCGGCCAGGCCCAGTGCGCTGAGCGCATACCGCTTGCGCCCACCGTCCTCGACCGCGCCAACCCAGCCGGCGGCCTCGAACTGCGCCAGCACCGGGTAGATCGAGCCCGCGCTGGGTGTGTAGACCCGCACGAACATGTCACTGATCAGCTGGATCAGCTCATAGCCGTGGCGGGGCTGGTCGGCGAGCAGGGACAGCACCAGCAGGCGCAGGTCGCCGCGGCTGAGCGGCCGGGCGGTCAGCGGGCGGGCAGGGCGGTCGAGGTCGCGCGGAGAGGTCATTTCGATATATCGAATGCAGTGGCGGAACGATATATCGAAAACTCCGGTTCGGCCAGCCGTGGCGCACGCATGGCAGGGATGCGTTCAGGTGAATCCAGCGTGCGACGGTGCGTGCTTGTGATGGAACACTGCACTCGGTTGCCGCCTCCCAACGGTACCGATGATCCACGCCGATGCGCGTTCAAACGCCCCGGCGTCGCGCACGATCCACGCCAATCGCCTGCGCCGCAGCGCCTGCGCTGTCCATCGGTGTCCTGCTGACGCGCCGGTGTCATCGCCGCCGGGCAGGCTGAAATGCAGCGTGGAACCTTCCGACGCGGCCCTCGCGCTGTCGCCTGCTGTCCTTCCGGACACGCCTGGATGGTTCCATACGCAACCGTAGCGAAGTAAGCAAACCCCTTGGTGCGCTACACTTTGCGGCTAGAAATCTAAAACAGTCGCGCGCGTGCGTGCGGTCATGGGAGCGCAAATGAACTGGTTGAACGAGGTGCTGAACAACGACCCGAATCCTGTGGAAACCCAGGAATGGATCGAGTCGCTGAAGGCCGTTATTGATGTCGAGGGCCCCGAGCGCGCGCATCAGCTGTTGGAAGGCATGGTGGAACTGACCCGTCGTTCGGGTGCTTACCTGCCGTTCTCTCCCACCACCGAGTACGTGAACACCATCGCGCCGACCCTGGAGGCCAAGAGCCCGGGCAACGCCGAACTGGAATGGCGCATTCGTTCCATCATCCGCTGGAACGCGATGGCGACCGTTGTGCGCGCCAACCGCAAGCCGGGCGACCTGGGCGGCCACATCGCCTCCTTCGCCTCCGGCGCCACGCTGTATGACGTGGGCTTCAACCACTTCTGGCGCGCCCCGAGCGAAGACCACCCGGGCGACCTGCTCTTCATCCAGGGCCACAGCGCTCCGGGCATCTATGCGCGTTCCTTCCTGGAAGGCCGCATCGACGAAGCCCAGCTGGACAAGTTCCGCATGGAAGTCGACGGCGGTGGCCTCTCCAGCTACCCGCATCCGTGGCTGATGCCCGATTACTGGCAGACCCCGACCGTGTCGATGGGCCTGGGCCCGCTCGCCGCGATCTACCAGGCGCAGTTCCTGCGTTACCTGGAAAACCGTGGCCTGATCGAGAAGTCCGACCGCAAGGTGTGGTGCTTCATCGGCGACGGCGAGAGCGATGAGCCGGAAACCCTCGGCGCGATCGCGCTGGCCGGCCGCGAAGGCCTGGACAACCTGATCTTCGTGGTCAACTGCAACCTGCAGCGCCTCGACGGCCCGGTGCGTGGCAACGGCAAGATCATCCAGGAACTGGAAGGTGTCTTCCGTGGCGGCGGCTGGAATGTCATCAAGCTGCTGTGGGGCGGTTACTGGGATGCCCTGCTGGCCAAGGACACCAACGGCGTCCTGCGCAAGCTGATGATGGAAACCGTCGACGGCGAATACCAGAACTGCAAGGCCTTCGGTGGCGCGTATACCCGCGAGCATTTCTTCGGCAAGTACCCGGAAACCGCTGCGATGGTCGCCGGCCTGAGCGACGATGACATCTGGCGCCTCAACCGTGGTGGCCACGATCCGCACAAGGTGTACGCCGCCTACCATCAGGCCGTGAACACCAAGGGCATGCCGACCGTGATCCTGGCCAAGACGGTCAAGGGCTACGGCATGGGCAGCGCGGGTGAAGCACTGAACCCGACCCACCAGACCAAGAAGCTGGACGACGACGCCGTCCGCCACTTCCGCGACCGCTTCAACATCCCGGTGACCGACGCCCAGCTGGCCGACGGCCAGGTGCCGTTCTACCACCCGGGCCCGGATTCGCCGGAAGTGAAGTACCTGCAGGAACGCCGCGCCGCCCTGGGGGGTTACCTGCCGCAGCGCCGTCGCAAGGCCGAAAAGAGCTTCAACGCACCGAAGCTGGAAAGCTACGAGCGCCTGCTCAAGAGCAGCGGCGAGCGCAGCTACTCCACCACCATGGCCTTCGTGCAGAGCCTGAACATCACCCTGCGCGACAAGGAACTGGGCCCGCACATCGTGCCGATCGTGGCCGACGAAGCCCGTACCTTCGGTATGGAAGGCCTGTTCCGCCAGATCGGCATCTACGCGCCGTTCGGCCAGAAGTACAAGCCGGTCGATGCCGACCAGCTCATGTTCTACCGCGAAGACCAGAGCGGCCAGGTACTGCAGCAGGGCATCAGCGAGCCGGGCGCCATTGCCTCGTGGATGGCGGCCGGTACCAGCTACTCGGTCAGCAACGTGCCGATGCTGCCGTTCTACATCTACTACAGCATGTTCGGCTTCCAGCGCGTGGGCGACCTTGCCTGGCAGGCCGCCGACATGCGTACCCGTGGCTTCCTGCTGGGCGGCACCGCCGGCCGCACCACGCTGAACGGTGAAGGCCTGCAGCACGAAGATGGTTTCAGCCATATCGTGGCCGGTGGCATCCCGAACGTGCGCAGCTATGACCCGACCTTCGGCTTCGAAGTGACGGTGATCCTGCAGCACGGCACCAAGGCCATGATGGAAGATCAGATTGATGAGTACTACTACATCACCCTGATGAACGAAAACTACACCCACCCGGAAATGCCGGAAGGCGCGGCCGACGGCATCGTCAAGGGCATGTACCTGCTCACCGACGCCGGCAAGCCGAAGAAGGGCGAGCTGCGCGTGCAGCTGCTGGGTTCGGGCACCATCCTGCGCGAAGCCATTGCCGCGGCCGAGCTGCTGGACAAGGACTTCGGCGTGACCGCCGATATCTGGAGCTGCCCGAGCTTCAACGAACTGCGCCGCGACGGCTTCGACGTGGAGCGCTACAACCGCTTCCACCCGGAAGGCGAGCAGCGCAAGGCGTTCGTGACCGAGCTGCTGGAAGGCCGCCAGGGCCCGGCGATTGCCGCCACCGACTACGTGCGTGCGTACGCGGACCAGATCCGCTCGTTCGTGCCGATGTCGTACACGGTGCTGGGTACGGATGGCTTCGGTCGTTCGGATACCCGTGCGAATCTGCGTCGCTTCTTCGAGGTTGACCGGTATTACATCGCGCATGCCGCGATTGCGGCGCTGGCGAAGGAAGGGAAGATGACGGCTAAGGATGTGGCCCGGGCGATCAAGCAGTACAAGATTGATCCTGAGAAGGCTAATCCTGTCGGGGTTTGAGGCTTAGGACATGGTTCAACAAAAAGCGGCCGAATGGCCGCTTTTTTTCTTTTCCATAGTTGCCCTCTTCTGCTTTCATGTGTAGCAACGTGGTCCATTGGCTGGAGCTATCCAACTGGGTAGTATCGATCTTTCTAATTGACCGATGAGCGGGCGAAGTCGCCCATTTCATCTACAGGGGGCTGTAATGAGTAAGGAGTTAGTAGCGTTTGCGCTTGTCGCAGAGGAGTACGAAAAGACTGGCGATCCCTTACGGGGCCTGCAGCCGCTATTCGCTCCTCTGCTTATGGATTGCAAAGGGCAGCTGTTCAATCCAGAAAAGTTCTCTGCCGATTTTACAGAGGCTTATGGTCTCCAGATGAGCGCTTTCGTAGCGAGTGCGCTAGCCGAGAGAATGGAAGAATTAGGCTTGCTTGTGCGGAGCCATGATAGAAATACCGGAACCAGCTACGCTGTAGCTGAGTTCGAATGGGCCGCGGAGCCAATTGCCGAGGCGCAGGTTGAGAACACAATAAATTTCTTCGTCGAGTGGGCAGTGGTTCGAGCGTCCGAATATGGAAAAATATTCGATAACGCTGTATTAGAAGAGGCAATGCTATCCCGACTGGCCAGGCCGGAATTCGCGTCAATCTTCGTTCAAAACGACGGCGATAAGAATAGCCGTCTGCGCAAAATGATGGGTGTTGCTGCGGTAGATTTTAATGCAAAGGATGAGGCTTTTCTGGACTATCTGGTTGCATCTTTCATCTTGCATTCTGAAGCAAATGCACCTTCGATATTTGATTCGATATCGCTAGTTTCATACGGATCTCTAATTGCAGATGCTGTTGCAGGTCTGGCGGTCCCCGTTAGGCCACAAACTGGTGAGAAGCAGTTAAGAATTGTGCTTGATGCGCCTCTGGTGCTAGATTTGCTTGATTTGAACTCTCCAGCCCACCGCCAGTACGCGGCAGGATTACTGGAGATCGCGAAAAGTTCCGGAATGATGCTCGCAATTTTCGATCACTCGCTCGAAGAGATGCGGCAAACCATTCAAGCAACTCTTGAGGCAAGTGCAAGGGGGGAAGGGTATGGCCCCATGGCACATCGATTCAAGACTGAGAATGGAAAGCGGTTAAATGCGACCTTGATCCGAGATCACTTGCGCGAGCGAGTGACCGATCTTGGATTCACCGTAATGCGAGCGGAGTTGTATCGAGAGGCCCGGTTTATTAAGTGGTTCCCGGAGGAGCGTGTCGATCAGGTAAGAAATGCAATTGGCGATCTTCATGAGCATCTTGATGCGCGTGTTAGAGATGCGGAAAGTGTTGCCGCGGTTGCGAGACTTAAAGGGGAACGGTCTGAAGCTGGCTCGCTTTTTGATTCGGGTTCAATATTCATCACTCGCAACTCAGTTCTGTGCAAGAGAGTTAATCGTGTTCTATCTCGCGGACGCAGTGGGCCAAGTCCGACCTTCACTATTGCCACTGACGGCCAGATTGTTGGGGTGCTCTGGTTCGTGAGCGGCATGCAGGGGGTGGAGTTGTCTAGAAGGCGACTCATCGCCAACTGCTCTGCGGCTGTGCTCCCAAAACGGGAGTTAATTTCTCGAATCTCATCCATGCTCGAAGGAATAGCGCCGGAGCTTAGGCAAGAATTTGAAGTGCTCATGGCCGATAGTCGAGCAAGCCTTTGCGTAATGCGCCTAACGGCTGGGGACCTTGATCTGATTGATAGGGATAAATCAATCGAGTTGATCGAGGAAATGAGAGCGGAACTTGCTGCCCCTGCGATAGAGCGTGCCGAGGCCGCGGAGGCCCACGCCTCAGCCGTCGAGAAAGAGACGTCGACCAAAATCAATGACGTAGAGCGACTTTTGCAGCAGGAGAAGGCTTCTGGCCTACGCCTAGTGGGGGAGAAAGAGGGCCAGATTCAGGGTGTCAATGCAGAGCTTGTTCAGTTGCGGCTGGAGCTTGAAGCTGAAAAGCGACGGAATGAAGAGGCTGAGGCCAATGCTGTCGCTGAAAGGACTGAAAGAAAGCAGCGCATTAGTGAGTTGGAACTTGCATACAGTGAAAAAAGCAATGGGCTTGTGAGGAGAGTAAAGGTTCTGATTCTGCTCTTGGCGGCCATTATTATAATGGCCGCCATCAGTCAGGATGCAGCAATGTGGATGAGGGTGGGGGGCGCGGTTATATCGATACTTTCCCTTGGTGTGTTTTTGCGATTCGCAGAGGATGCCTTAGTTAAGTTTTCTCGATGGTATTTTAGGGAGGATAGAATCGCAATTTCGGAGCTTAGAAGGGCTGCTGATCGGTAGCTTTAATATGGTGCTAATTTGCGAAAAATTGTGAATGGATTTAGCAATTTTATACGCGGCATCTATGAGCTTGATAGATCAACAGGAGCGGACGATCTCCCATCTTCCGGACCATCGCGCATGGTGTTCATCGGATTGTAGAAAATCCTCTGATCACAGAACGTTGGATGTTCCTTTGTCGGAGGTGGCTATTACAGCCCCCTCGTTGAAATACCCCAGCCGGTCGCTACTAGACGCTTTCTAACCTCACGACGCCCTTGCCATCCCGGCAAGGGCAAGCCCTGCAGGAGGTCCAACATGTTTACGCCGTGGGAGGTCGAACCCGATGACGCGCGCCCGAAGCGAAATCCCTACGCCCGCCCCCACGCAGCTACCGCGTAGGCGCGCTACGCATTCAGCGGCACCCGCTCGCGCTTTGGCAGACGGCGCTTAGCAGCGCTTCTCATGTTGAGCTTCGTCGCCTTGCACGCGCGATAGATGCGCATCGGATTCGAGTCCGGTCGTTTCTTGCGGAGTTGAGCCTGTACTTCCAGAAACCTCGGCTGGGCTGCTCCTCGACCGATTTGACCAGGGCGGAGATCAGTTCCGCATCAAGCGCAGTCGAATCTGGTGGCGGCAAATATCATGCCGCACGAGACATACCCATGTAACCGCACGACCCGCTCCGGGACCGTGCATGCACGTCGGTGAGCAGACTCACAGCATCAGGCTTCTGACCCGGCCGTACAGACCCTCTGCGATCAGCTCCTTCGATGCTGCTGGGCTGTCGAGCGCCATCTCCGCGGACATAGGTTTGAGCCTGGCGTTCTCACCTTCAAGATCCTTAACGCGCCGAAGCTCGGATGCTTTAAGCCCACCGCATTTGCTCCTCCGCCGCTAAGACGTCGCTGCGCCGATGCCGGACTGGCGGCGTGGGCCCTTCACCGCTAGCTCGGCACCGTCCTGCTTGGGATCGAGATGATCTGCGTCTCGGTGAGTTTTGATGTGCGCATCCAATTTCTCGACTGGTGAGGAAGATGCCAGATATTTTCACGTATCGGGTGTCTGAATACAGTGGCGAAGCCAAAGGGTCATTGATGAAGGCTATGGCGTTCCGATACTGTGACGCAATTGGCCCATTTCCTGCGCGGCCACCAGACAGCGGCTAGGAGCTTCATATGACAGATCAGTTGCCAGGCCAAGAAGCCCAGGACCTAAGGGGCATGCTTGGCACGATCCTTCGCACGTACCAGCAGGCGCGATCTGAAGTCAGCTTTGGCGGAGAGAATGAAGTCTCAGAAGTCTTTCGGGAGCTAAGAGAGGCAGTCGAGAGCATTCCGACTGTTGCCGGCAACGAGCACCTAAAGGTGGTAGCGAGCTACGGCAAGGGCAACTGGGCAACGATCCCTTGGCTGTCAATCCTTGATCGACGAGAGACGACCACCACTCAGCGTGGTGTCTATGTGGTCTATCTCTTCAGCGAGGCAGGGGACGGGGTCTACCTTACTCTCGCCCAAGGAGTCACCGAGCTCGAGTCACTTCATCGCAGGGAGGCTGTTAGGAAGCTCAATGACCGCGCAGATGGGCTGAGGACTCTCATTCCCAGCCTTGCTGAAGCGGGCTTCGACTTCTCCGCGGGCATAGATCTCCGCTCCAAGGGCAGCAAGGCGCGTATGTATGAAGCGTCGACGATCGCGTCCAAGTACTACGGTGTGGATGAACTCCCCTCCGATGAATCGCTGATCGCCGATCTCGACGCTGCTCTGCAGGCTTACGGCGCAGTCGTCGATGCTCACAAGGACCGGGTGGCGCCAGGGCTAGAAAGGCGCGTTGCCCTCGTGGGGACATGGGGGACAATCTCTCGGGACTTTAGCTCTGTACGAGAGAGCATAGACAGCAATGGTGGATGGGCGAGCGGCTGGACATTCAGGCTCCGAGAGGGCGTTCGTGACGAGCTCTCCAGAGGTTTCACGCTTTACATCAATGGCGGCAGGCGGCAGATCGTCGCCAGGGCGCGCGTGGGCGCGCTCCGCTGCGCGCCGTCTGCGGATGGAATGGCCAATCCATGGCCCGCGCTACCGGGGACCCACGACGAAGGAAATCGATTCAACGATAGCGCCAACGGCGCTTACAAGACGTGGTTCAAAGTCGAGGCCATCGAGTCCATTGCCCCATTCCCGGTAGAAGAATTGGACCTGGTAGACGGGTTCTCTACATCTCTCAGCGTGGTGAATCAAAATGCATTCGGCTACGTTTACGAGAGACTCATAGACTCATACCCCGGCGCCGATGACGGCCGAGATGCTGCCGGCGCGGACGAATCGACCATTTCAGCCGAGCCCGAACCGGATCTGGACATGTCATGGTTGGCGGCTGAGACGCTCCTCACCGAAGAAGCACTTGGCAGCATGATCGATTGTCTGCGCGGGAGTCAGCCACAGCTGATTCTGGCGGGCCCACCCGGCACAAGTAAAACCTGGGTGGCCCAGAAGCTTGCAACCTACCTGACCAACGGTCGTAAGGGTGCGGTGCGACTGGTGCAGTTCCATCCCAGCTACACGTACGAGGCATTCATCGAAGGTTTGCGCCCAGTAGCATGTCCTTCGGGCGTTTCGTTCGATGTGACCGCTGGCGTAGTGCTGCAGGTAGTGCGTGATATGCACAAGGGGGGACATCTCAACGATCCAGACCACCCTTACGTCATCATCATGGATGAGGCAAATCGGGCAAATCTCCCTCGGGTGATGGGCGAGCTTCTGTATCTTCTTGAGTATCGGGATCAGGCAATCAGTCTCCAGCTCTCCAAAGAGTTCAAGCTTCCTTCCAACCTGATGTTCATCGCAACGATGAACACCGCCGATCGCAGCATTCGCTCCATAGATGCGGCGATGCGGCGCCGTTTCGAGATTTTCGAGCTCGCACCGGATGCGGAAATGCTGGAGCGCTACTTCAGCTCCATAGCTCTACCCTCAGCAGCCGTGATAGAAGGGCTGTCCAGGCTCAATGGGCATCTCACAAGGGATCTGGACCGACACCACACCATCGGCCATTCCTTCTTCATGCGCAATGACATGTCCCCAAAAGTTCTACGGGAAGTCTGGATGCGAAAGCTGTTGCCCCTCATTGAGGAGTACTACTACGATCAGCCGGACGGCATGGGTTCCCTGAGCGTCAACCAGTTGTGGCCTGACTATGCTGACTGAAGTGGTTCTCGAGGAAAATCGAGAATGCTCCGTTCGGTTATCAGATCAGCAGGTCCAGGCGTTAGAGGAAATTGGTCGTCGGATGGCCGGCCGCCTAAACTGGTGGGGCTCAAAGTCCAAAACGAATGCCGACGGTAGCGGTAACCCGGATGAACAAGCATCAGTGGTTAGCGTCAGGTATCGGCCTAATGGCACGCACCTAGTGAAATTTAGGAACGTAGTGGGCGTAGTTCGTTTGGGCGACCTACAGCTCCAGGTTGTGCCCAAGATCCCGCTGAGCCACTTCTGCCACCTCATGGGGAGGTCTGAGGTGGCGCCGAGAGTGGATGATTCACCAACTCGTATCGGCAGCTCGCAAGAATTGCGGGAACTGGTCTGTAGATGGCTGCTGGCGGAAGCCGAGCGCGTGCTAAGGCTTGGGCTGCATAGGGACTACAGCGAGTACGAGGATGAGCTCTCTGAGGTGAGAGGCTCCGTACAGCCTGTACCCACGATGCTGGCAAACCTCTCTGGTCGAGTCGCGGTTCACTGCACCTATTCAGAGCTAGACGAAGACGCGGCGATCAATCGCCTGATGAAGGCGAGCTGTGCAGCCGTTGCTGCGGACCCGGCTATCGACTTGTCCCAGAGACGGCAGGCGCGCCGTCTCGTACTGGCGATGGGTCCTGTGGGTGTCCTACGTGAATCCGACTGGCGATTCCAAGCGACACGTCTGCATGCACGCTACTCACGGGTACTGCCGCTTGCGAAGCTAGTTCTGGCGTCACGAGGAGCATCCATGGAAGCGGGAAATGTCGCGGGGACCTGCTTCCTGATCCCAACGCCAGGCATCGTGGAGAGCGGATTGCGCAACATTCTCGCAAACGCGCTATCACCGATTGATGTCAGGAAGCGGGGGCTCCGGTTGACGGAAGGTGGAATCACGCTCAATCCAGATCTCGTTGTGGACGGAGGTCGCATCGTGGGGGACGTCAAATACAAGTACTTCGGCGGCGACTGGGACCGTGCTAGCTTCAATCAGATCGTGGCATTCGCATCTGGCTTTGAGGCAGAGAGAGGCTTCATCGTCGGCTTCAGGCACAGGGAGGATGGCTTGGTACCCTTGCCAGCCGCAATCGGAAAAATTCGGGTGAGGAAGTTTGCGTGGGTGGCGTCATCTGGGACAGACCCTGTGCTGAGCGAAGGCGTGCTCGCTGAAGAGATCCGAACTTGGATCAGCGTGTAAGCCTACGAGTTCAGCCGCGCCAAGTTCCTAGGGCTGGCGTCGTAGTGACCAGAATGAGTCCATCCGAACCAAGTCGTAGTCCTCCCCAAACGCCAGCGCTGCCTCCCACGCTGGAAGGTCCATGTAACACGCAAGCAGAGATTCATCCATTCCGGCGTCCGAGTGGTCGATGGCAAAGAACTCCTGCATTGCCTCATCAAACGCCCGCAGCCACTCCCCATCAATCTTGGTCATCCAACCACCTCGCGAAAGAGGGCGAAGGATGCGCGGAAGCGATCCCACAGGCTGCGACTGCTGCCTTTCGACTCCCTGCGCAGGCGCTTATCTACACACCCTGCTACCATTCTCCGGCATTCCAGCCAGCCATCCCACGCACCACCATGCGGGGCCGGCCGTCACATGTACGGCCCAGCGAGCCAGGACACCCTCCCGTGCCCCTTCAAGGAAGCTCGCATGTACCGCAATTCCGTAATCCGCTCGGCCGCTCTGGCCCTCGCCATCTCCCTGAGCCTTGGCGCCCCGTCCGCGTTCGCCGCTGATCAGGCCACCGCATCCGCCAGCAGTACCGCCGTCCAGCGTAAAGCCGTCGCTCAGGGCCTCTATGAGCTGGCCTTCAGCCCCAAGCAGAACGCCGTGTTCGTCGCCTCCTCGGGCGGCTTCGGTGACGCCGCTGGTCCCTCCCAGGTCCTGCGTCTGAACCCGGAAACCCTGGCCGTCGAAACCACCATCCCGCTGGAGCGCAAGGCCTTCGGTGTGGTGCTGGACGATGCAAACAACCGCCTGTACGTCGGCAACACCGTCGATACCTCGGTCACCGTGGTCGACACCGCTACCAACAAGTCGGTCGGCATCGTGCAGCTGATGGAAAAGAAGGTCGGCAAGGACGGCAAGGCCGCCTACACCCACGATCTGCGCGAGCTGGTCGTCGATGGCGCGAACAACCGCCTGTACGTCACCGGTCATTCGGGTGAGGGCAGCGTGCTGTTCGTGGTGGATACGCAGTCGCTGAAGGTCATCAACACCATTCCGGGCCTGGGCAACGCCAAGGCACCGGGCCTGGCACTGGATGCCAAGGCCAAGCGCGTGTACACCTCCAACCTGCTGGCCGAGGTCGTCACCGTTGGCACGGACAGCGGCAAGGTCGAGCAGCGCTTCAAGGTCAGTGCCGAGCAGCCTATGAACATCGCGCTGGATCCGGCCGGCAAGCGCCTGTTCGTGACCGACCAGGGCTCGGAGATGATCCGCAAGTACCAGGCCAGCAGCTCGGGCTTCGAATCTAAGCATCCGGGCCAGCGCGTGCTGGTGCTGGACCGCACGACCGGCAAGGAACTGGCCAGCATCCCGACCGACGCCGGCCCGCTGGGCATCCTGCTGGACGCACCGCGCAAGCGCCTGTACGTGACCAACCGCGATGGTGGCACCGTCACCGCATACAACAGCGATAGCTACAAGCAGGTGGCGACGTACGCGGTGCCGACGCACCCGAACAGTCTGGCGCTGGATGCCAAGAAGAACGTGCTGTACGTGACCGTCAAGAACGGTGACAGCGAGCCTAAGGGCAGCGAAGAATCTGTTGCGCGGATTGCGCTGTAACGTGTTGTAGCTGGACCAAGGGCCGGCCGCCTCGCGCGGCCGGTCCTGTATTCGCTGCGTCGGAAGCTCTATTCCCGCGCGCCGTGATGCGAGACTGGCGCAAAGCCCTCGGCGTCGGCCCCAATCGTCATCAAATATCCCGCTTCCGCCGCACGTAATACCCCCGCCCCTCCCCAAACACCACACTCAACGCTTCCACCTTCCCGAACGCATCCCGATGGAACTCGATCTCCAGCCCATCGATATCCGGTGACACAAACCGATTCGGCGACACCGGCAGCACGCGCCCATCGCGCTTCGTCCCAGCCACACCGACGCGCACCTCCCCACCAGCCACCTTCACCTCCAACGCCGGGATGTCGAAGATGTCGGCCAACGCACGGCGTTGCGCCATCGGCACGCTCTCGTCCTGCTCGAACACCCCGGCATAGTCCGCATACCGCGGCTCGCGCAGGTCCAACGCAACCGTGCGCACGGCAGGATTCACCCCACGCCCGATCGCATCCGACAGTGCATTGCGGATCTCCGTCGCGAGCGCGGCGCCATTCTCACCATTGGTAAGAATCACAAAGCCATCGCCCGTCTCCAGATACCCCTCGATCCACGCCCGGTAACTGTCGTTGGAGCCGCCATGGTGGAAGATCCGGGTCTGCCCGGTACCGTCCAGACGCGGGCCAAGGCCGTGCCAGCTCGGCGAGACCTCGGTCATCATGTCGGTCGCGATGGGGTGCGGCAGGAAGTTGCCCTGGCCACGGTAGCTGGCGGTCAGGGCGGCGACGAACGCGGCCAGGTCGTTGGCGCTGGTCCACAGGCCCGAGGCGCCCTGTTCGGGGAAGGACTGCCAGCCGCGCGGCAGGGCGGTGGGCTTGCCGTCGCCGTCATGCGCTTTGGCAATGTTGTCGGTGTTGGTGGGCGGATCGGTGAAACGACTGCGCTGCATATGCAGTGGCTCGAAGACCTGCCTGCGTGCGAGCGTGTCCAGCGGCTGGCCGGTCACATCTTCGAGCACAAGCTGTTCCACCATCACGCCGCCGCCAGAGTAATCGCCCCGTTCGCCGGGTGTATGGATCAGACGTACGGGTTTGTTCTTGGCCGGGGCGATGCCGTCCAGTGTCTGCAGCAAGGTGGGCAGCGGCTCGCCGGGCAGGTAGTCGGCGAAACCATGGACGCCGAGCCCGGCGGTGTGCGACATCAACATGCGCAGGGTCAGCTGCGGTGCCGGCACCGACGGGGTAGCCGGGACTTTCCAGCTGCGCAGGTAGGTGGCGATGTCCCGGTCCAGCGCGAGGGTGCCGTCGGCGACCAATCGCAGTGAGGTGGCGGCCGTAACCACCTTGCTGACCGAGCCGACCGAGAACAGCGTGTCGGCATTCACGGCAGCCTGCGTGCCCGCCTCGCGCGTACCGTAGCCGGCGCTGTGCACGAGCTTGCCGTCGCGCAGAACGGCGATCGCAACGCCCGGGACATGGTGCTGGGTCATGCGTTCCTGCAGCGACCAGTGCGGCAGCCCGGTATCGGCCGGCACCACGGTGGGGCGCAGGCCGGAGGCGAGCGCCGTGCGAATCGTCGCGTCTTCGCGGTCCGCCGCCGCGCCGGGGCCGGCAAGCAGCAGTAGCAGCGCGGCACACAATGACGCGCGCAGCAGGCCGTACTGAGCGCGGTGGAATCGCAATGGTGTGGATGCCTGCGGAGTGGATGCGTAAGCCATGCGATACCTCATGAGGGGGGCGATGGGCGAAAGACAGGCGTGCGCGTGCACGCCGCAGAGAGGGGCGATACGGTGCAGCGAAAGAGGTATTGCGTGGCAGGCGATGGCGGCGGAGGCCATCGCACCGATCAGCGTCACCCGTGGGGAGTGCGGCCGGTCAGCGTCTGCCGGCGACCGCACCACGCTGGGTGAGGTAGTCACGGACGCGATCGTTGCGTGCCTGGTTCAGCGGCGAGCGCCACTGCCCGAAATCGGCCACCACGCCCAGGTTGACGTCGGCACCGTGCTCGACCAGATAGGCCACGGTGTCGACGTCACCGGAGCGGGCCGCATTGATCAGCGGGGTTTCGTCGTAGGCGACGATGCGGTTGACGTCGGCCCCGGCGCCGACCAGACGCTCCACTACCGGCAGATGACCGCGACGTGCCGCAGCGATCAGCGGATTGCCATCGCCGCGCGAGGCCAGGTCGGGTTGCGCGCCGAGCACGAGCAGGGCGTCGACCATCGCCAGTTCGCCGTGCTTGGCGGCGACGATCAGCGCGGTGCCGTCGCCACTGACCTGCGTGTCCACGGCAACACCCGCCTTGACCAGCTGCTGCACGCGGGAGATGTCGCCGTTGCTGGCCGCGCTGAGCAGCTGCTCGGCGTGCGGCGAGACGGTGCGCGACGTGGTGGCGGTCTCGTTCTCTGCAATGACGATCGCGTTGCCCAACCGCGGCGTAGCGGCCACGGTGACACCAACATGCGCGACCAGCGCAACCGCACACAGTGCGCCCCAGCCGAAGCGCGTTGTCCAGCGGGTCGAGCGCGTGTCCAGGCGCAGCAGCCCATCGATGCGCTGGCTCAAGCCACTGCGGGTGGCGGACATGCCGACGGCCAGTGGCGCGCTGCGCCCGCGCTGCGTCATCAGTCCGGCGATACCGGCCAGCAGGGAATCGGCATAGCCGCGGCCACTGCCGGTGCGCAACGCGGCCTGCTCATCGCAAGCCATCTCGCGGGCGAGATCCAGCCGACGGCCCAGCAGGTGCAGGAACGGGCTCCACCAGTACACGGCGAGCAGTGCACGCTGTGCAGCGGTGATCCACAGATCATGCCGACGGATATGGGCGGCTTCATGCAGCAGCAGATCACGCAGCGCGGCCGGGGGCAGGGTGGATGCCATGGTGGTCGGCACCAGAATGCGCGGCGACCACAGGCCAACCACCATCGGGCCCGGGGCGATATCGGATAGTGCAACGCTGGCACCCGCAGGCAGTTCTCCACCCAGCAGCGCTTCGTGCTGGGGCGAATGCCGCGCGCTGCGATGCAGGCGACGCGCTTGCCATGCGCCTTGGCCCAAGCGGGTCAGGCCCCAGAGCGTGCCGAGCAACCAGATCAGTACGGCGCCGTGCAGCAGGGTCGGCGTGGTGGAGGCGGGGATCGTGTTGGTGATGCCGTCCACTTTCTGCGCGACAACCGGCACTGGAGCCTCAGTCGCTAAGGGCAGTACGGCCTGCTGCGCGACCTCGACAGTCGTCGGCGCGGTGCGAGGCAGCAGGACCAACAGCGGTGATGCCGCAGCCAGCACAAAGGCCACGCAGAGTGCCCAGGAGCGCGCTTCTGCATTGATCCGGCTGCGCCCCACTACAAGGGCAGCCAGCGCGAACAACAAGGCGCTCTGCCAGAGGTGTTGCACGGCCATCGTCGTCACGGCTTGGATCCAATGCACGGTCATTTGGGCGTCCTCGAAGGAGATGCGTCGTCCACGCGCTGCTGCAGCGCTTTGAGCTCGTCAGCGTCCATGTCGTGCTCATCGATCAGGTGCTGGGCCAGCACGCTGGGCGAATCGTTGAAGAAGGACTTGAGCAGATTCTCCAGCGCCTGCTTGCGCGCGTCGCTGCGGGTGATCGCGGCGCTGTAGATGAAGGCGCGACCCTCGCTGCGATGGTGGACCAGTCCCTTCTTGTCCAGCACCTTGAACATGGTCAGCACGGTCGTATACGCGACCGACTTCTTCCTGGACAGCTCATCGGTGACCTCACGTACGGACGCCTCCTTCTTCTTCCAGAGCACCTCCAGAATGCGGCGTTCGGCGTCGGTCAGGGCAGGCGATACGGGGCGGGCCATGGCTATCTACTGGTTCGTTAGTTGGTGCCCGCATCGTGCGCCCGACGGATCGGGCAGGTCAACTATGTAATTAGTAATGGCCGGCCTGCGCGGCGAACCATGGCTCCGCCGGCCACGTCGCCGGCACGCATCTATGGGGTGTCATGGCCACGCAACAGCGCGCAGCTGGCACAGCACTCGCTCTCCGGCCTCTGCCGCAGAGCAGCACGCAATGCCGCATGGGCTGCAGGATGCGCACCAAGGCCATGCAACAACAACGTAAGTGCCAGCCCACAGCAGGCGTTTCCGGACGCGCAGGGTTCCACACGATGCGCAGCCTCCGGCGTGATCTCATGACAGTCCATGTACCGGTTCCCAGCGTCGACGATGCCCCATCGCAACTATCGTCCGCTACCGTCTCAGATGCTGAGATCGTGGGCGAATGATGCCAGCATCGCGCCGCTGAACGCCCCGGCAGGTATCAGTCAGCCCTGTGCACGTCACGTCAGCGACATCGCGCTTTCTTTCACGGCTCACCCAACCCCGTCTCCCTAGGATCGAACCTTCCTTCCCCATCGCTCCAAGGAGTTCCCATGGCTGCTTCCCGCGTTCGCCTGCACGTTGAAGATTCCGGTGGTACCGGCCGCCCGGTGGTGCTGATCCACGGCTGGCCGCTGTCGGCCGAATCGTGGAAGGCCCAGGTCTCCGCGCTGCGCGAGGCGGGCTACCGCGTGGTGGCCTACGACCGCCGTGGCTTCGGGCGTTCGGACAAGCCGGCCGACGGCTACGAGTACGACACGCTCGCCGATGATCTGGCCGGTGTGCTCGAGGATCTGGATCTGAAGGATGCCACCCTGGTCGGCTTCTCCATGGGCGGTGGTGAAGTGGCGCGCTATGTCGCCAAGCACGGCGAGTCGCGCCTGCACAGCGTGGTGTTCGCCTCGGCGGTGCCGCCCTACATGCTCAAGACCAGCGACAACCCCGAGGGCCCACTGACCCAGGAAAAGGCCGATGAAATGCGCGAAGGCCTGGAGAAGGACCGTGACACGTTCTTCGATGGCTTCACCAAGGATTTCTTCAGCGCCAACGGCGAGCTCAAGGTCAGCGAGGAAGAACGCCAAGCCGCCATCAAGCTGTGCCAGCAGTCCGATCAGACCGCCGCGCTGGGCTGCATGAAGGCCTTCGGCACGACCGATTTCCGCGGCGACCTCAAGAAGGTCACGGTGCCGACCCTGGTGCTGCATGGTGACAGCGATGGCACAGTCCCGTTCGAGGGCTCGGGCAAGCGCACCCATGCGGCCATCGCGGGCAGTGAGGTGGTGGTGCTGAAGGACGCGCCGCACGGCTGCAATGCCAGCCATGCCGATGCGTTCAACAAGGCGCTGCTGGACTTCCTAAAGAAGTAAAGGGCCGGGGCACTTCGAGGTGGCCAAAGGCGTCGACGCTTTTAGGTGTCGACGCCAAGGCAAAAGAATAGATGTCGCTCAAGAAGAGAAATCCACCGCCGATAGTCCTTGTGCACATGGAACATAGGAACGCGCGGTGGACCAGGGAAACTTGGATGTATGGAAGACTTTGATCGCCGGCCTTGGCGTCATTATCACGCTGCTGGTGAGTGCGTGGAAAGTTAGAAAAGACCTGCACGGTAGAAGAACTCAACTCAGAGATGATTTTCGCTTTGCGCTCGAGTTCGAAAAATCGAAGTCGGAAATGACAATGTCTCCATTGATGGAGGAGCGAGGCTATTGGGCTCTCATCGGTCGAACCGATGTCCCCTACCGCGTGGCCAAGCATCTTGTCTCATTGGATGAACCTGCACTGGCTCTCCGATTCTATCCTTCCGCCGAGCCCCGCCTCAAATTCGACACAGAGAGCGGAAGCTTCAGCTTCAAAGGCTTCTACGCTAGTTCGGCTTTCAGAATGGTGATTAGTGTCGGCACCTGGATCGCTTTCGTGGTTTTGTACCTAATTGCCACCTCTCCTTTGATGCTGCATGCGCTCAAGGTAGTCACTGCCTCACAGGCATGGGGGCTGGCGGCGCTGACGATACCTGTCTTCTTATCACTATCAATCTTTTCTCTAAGGTTCGGAGTCGGAGTGAAACGAGCTGAGCGATTGATGGAACTGCAGGCGACTGCAGCGCTTCCCAGCGCTAGGCACATGCCTGCCGAGGTAACCAACGTCGCCACTTCGAGTTCTGCAGCCAAGAGGGCGTCTACAAAGAGGCTCGCTGCTGAGAAAACGGTTGCTAGGAAGACTGCCGCTGAGGCTGCTCCTATAAAGGCGCGACCTAAAAAACCGGCTATCGCCTCGCCGCGAGCACCCCATCCATCGCCAGTTCGGCCTTGAAGCCTGCCTTTTCCAGACGCTTGGCGACCTCGCGCGGCACGTCGCGGCCGCTGGTCAGTTTGTTCGGCGCGCCGGTGTAGTGGAACATCCGGCCGCCCTTGCGGATGACGCGCGCGAGCTGGTCATAGAACACCTGTGAATACAGTTCGCCGGCGATGCCGAAGCGCGGCGGATCGTGCAGGATCGCGTCGACCGAGGCGGTCTCCAGCGCTTCGATCTCCTGCGACACATCACCCTGGCTCAGCGCCAGACGACCGCCGCTGCTGTCCGCGTCCGGATCGGGCGACCACGGATTGAGCGTGCGCAGCCACAGCACATCCGGATTCTTCTCGAACGAGCGGATACGGGTGACCCCACCTTCCAGGCAGCACGCCGCGAAGTAGCCCAGGCCGCCGCAGGTATCCAGCACCGTCTTGCCGGCCGGCGCGATCAGCGCGACCTTGCGGCGGGCATCCTCGAACGGGGAGACCTGTGCGCTGGGCAGCATCTTGATGCCGTCGATCTCGAAGGTCGGCGCGTCCCAGTCGGTCGGCACCAGCTTGATCAGCGCCGAGCCGAAGCGCGAGATCGCCAGGAACTCCTCGCCGTCCCAGTAGTACAGGGTGCGGTCCTTGGTCTTGCCGGGATAGGCGTAGGTCTGACCCTTCCACTGCCAGTGGTCGGCCGCCAGCGTGGCGGTGCCGGTGGAGCGGCCGAGGTCGAGCGAGCCGGTCCATTCCCCGGTGCCGGCATCGCGGGCGCGGGTCAGGCTCTCGGCGAGCGGGCGGGTCAGCAGGGGGCCGGTGTAGTGGGGCACGGGATCTCAGGCCGCGGCGCGAGCGCCAGACGGTGTGGCAGTCAGGGGTGGGCATCGTACCTGAGAAGCCACTGGCCGGCCGTCATGCGGTCCGTTCATGACGGGAGCCCGACCCTTGGATGCGCTGCGCTCCGAGGTGCTCACAGGGAGTGCACTGATTGTGGCTCGGCCTGGCGCTTTGGATACTTGGGCCATGTCCTACGACCACATCCTCTGGCCGACCGGCACCGCCTACTTCTTCAGCGCGCACCTGCGCGATCGCAGCAGCAGCCTGCTGGTGGAACAGGCGCAGACCCTGCGATTGGCGTTCCGGGTGGCGCAGCAGGCGCGGCCGTTCCGGATCAACGCGATCGTGGTGCTGCCGGACCATCTGCACGGGGTGTGGACGCTGCCGGAGGGCGATGAGGAAGGCCATCGGCGCTGGGCGCAGATCCAGGCGATCTTTGACCGCCAGTTGCCGATGGGCGAGCCGCGGCTGCAGCTCCGGCGTGATCGCAGCCTGCGGCCGCTCTGGCACAACGGCTTTCGCGAGCATCGGATCGTCGACGCCGAAGACCTGCAGCGGCATGTGGCGTATGTGCACCACAACCCGGTCAAGCACGGGCATGTGCGTGATGCGACGCAATGGCCATACAGCTCGATCCATCGTGGCCGCCGCGAGCCGGAAGAGGGCGGCTGACGGATGGGAGTGGGGGTTTGCCCGCGGAAGTGTGCGGCAGGCGATATCGGGGGATGAGGGTGGCGGACCGGGCTACTGGTGCGGGCATGCGGTGGGCCGCAGCCAACATCAGTGGCCCGGTAGGCGGGCGCGACGCACGTTGGCGATCAGGGGCACTTCACCGCGAATACCGGCCCGGCGCCGATCAGGACCAGCGCCATGTAGTCGCTGTCCTTGGCCTTGCCCTTGAGCGTGGCCCCCGGGTTGAACTTGAAGATGCCGAAGCCGCCACCGGGGCGCACCAGGGCCTTGTTGATCTGATCGGCATCGTCGCGGAAGAACTGGGCGATCTCGGCGCGGCTGGATTCCTGCAGCGGTGTGGCGTCGCGCTGCCATTGTTCATCGCGGTTGAAGGACACGTAGTACTGCCCCTGCTGCTGCTCGATGCGGAATTCCGCCGGCTTGCGCGCGTGAGTGGAGAAGCAGCCGAGCATCGGATCGGACGAAAACACGCCGACGCTGTTGTCCTTGCCGCAGCCGGTCAGCAGGAGCGGGGAGAGGAGGAGCAGGCTGGTCAGTACGCGCATGGCGGATCCTGGCGACGGGTGTTTCAGCATTGTCCAACACCGCATGAAAAGAGGCCGTCTGTGTGCGTCGCGGACGATGGTGTACGGTGATGCGATTCTCAGGAGACACCCCGTGCCGCCCGATTCTCCGCAAGTGCCGCGCTCACCGTCGACGGTGCCGATCTCGGCTCAGCGACTGCCGCTGCTCGGCCTGGTCAGCTTCCTGGGCCTCCCCGTCGGGGCCGCCGCCGCCCACATCGCCACCGCCGCCAACCACGGTGTCACCGCCGGCGCCAGCACCACAGGCGTCTCCATCGGCGTCCTCGCGTCAGCGGCCGTGGGCCTGATTGCCACCGTGGGCTCTCGCGTGCGCCAGGAACGCTGGCCGTGGCTGGGCATCATCGGCGCGGTACTCAGCGCCGCGCCGCTGGTGCTGTTCCTGGTCGGGATGATGTTCAAGCACTGAACCGAGCAGGCCGCTCAGTGCCGGTGCCGCCGCCAGGCGTTCCACACATGCGTGCTGGCCAACAGGAGGCTGCCGACCACCGTCATCGGGGTCTCGGCCTCATGGCTCGGCCAGCCCATCGCACCGGCCAGCAGCAACAGCAGCCCGACCAGCGCGGCGGCCATCGCCAACACGGGCAGGCGGTGCTGGCGGTGCGCGCGCCATAGCGCGAAGCCGGTCACCGGCACGGCGATGGCCACGAACAGGGCATGCACCCACTCGGCCTCGGCCCACACGCCCAGCAGCGGGAGCATCGCCGCGAGCAGCGGCAGGGCCAGGCAGTGCAGCAGGCATAGGCCGGACAGCGCGATGGCGCCGGCATCCAACAGGGCAGAGGATCGCTTCATGGGGCGTGGGGGTCTTGGTCTGTGAATGTTATATAGTAACATTTCAATTCCACTTCTGACCTGCTCCGCCATGACTGCCTCTGCTGCCCTTCGTGATTCCCGTCTGCCGGTGACGGTGCTGTCCGGCTTCCTCGGTGCCGGCAAGACCACCGTGCTCAATCAGCTGCTGCGCAATCGCGAGGGTCGCCGGGTGGCGGTGATCGTCAATGACATGAGTGAGATCAACGTCGATGCGCAGCTGGTCCGCGAGGGTGGCGCCGCACTCAGCCGCACCGAGGAGACGCTGGTGGAGTTCAGCAACGGCTGCATCTGCTGCACGCTGCGCGATGACCTGCTGCTCGAGGTGCGGCGGCTTGCGGCGGAGGGACGCTATGACTATCTGTTGATCGAATCGACCGGGATCGCCGAGCCGATGCCGGTCGCGGCGACCTTCTCGGTGCGCGATGAGGCCGGCTTCAGCCTCAGCGACATCGCGCGGCTGGATACGCTGGTGACGGTGGTCGATGGCGCGCAGTTCCTGCACGACTTCGGCTCCAGCGATCGGCTGATCGACCGCGGGCAGCAGGCGGGTGAGGACGACGACCGCGGTGTGGTCAACCTGCTTGCCGAGCAGATCGAGTTCGCCAACGTGATCGTGGTGAGCAAGTGCGATCTGATCGATGACGACACGCTGCAGTCCACGCTGGCCGTGCTGCGTGCAATGAACCGGGACGCGCGGCTGGTGTTGTCCGAACATGGCAACGTGCCGCTGCACGAGGTGCTCGATACCGGCCGCTACGACTTCGTCAAAGCGCAGTTGGCACCGGGCTGGATGCAGGCGCTGCGTGGTCAGCACACGCCGGAGACCGAGGAATACGGCATCACCAGTTTCGTCTACCGCTCGCGCCGACCGTTCCATCCGCAGCGCTTTGCACGCTTGCTGGAAACCGGGCTGGGCAGCGTGATCCGCAGCAAGGGCTTCTTCTGGCTGGCCAACCGCATGGACTCGGTGGGCGAGCTCTCCAGTGTCGGTGCGGCCACGCAGACCTCGGTCGCGGGGGTCTGGTACGCCTCGCGCGAGCGCATGGAGGCGGGCTTGGAGAACACCGTGCCCGAGCTGTCACCCACGCGCGTGCCCTACACGGATATCGGCTGGGCCCGCCAACAGACGGCGTGCTGGACCGCGCCGCTGCCCAGCGTGGAGCAGGTTGGCGATGCCGGTGAGTACCAGGCGATGCGCAGGCTGTGGCATCCGTGGTGGGGCGACCGCCGCCAGGAACTGGCGGTGATCGGCGTGGCGATGGACGAGCACGCGGTGCGTGCCGAGCTGGATGCCTGCCTGCTCAACGATGAAGAACTGCGCGCCGGCCCGCTGTTGTGGCAGTTGTTGCCGGACGCTTTCCCGGCGTGGGCGCGCGCGTAGCCGCCGGCGCTACACCGGCGTCAGCTGCCAGCCCTGATCAGATGCGCGCAGGGTATGGCTCAAGCCGACCGCCTCCAGCAGCGCGGCATCGTGCGAGACGATCATCAACGTGCCGGTGTACTGACCGAGCATCTGCTCCAGCGCGCCCAGCGAGGGCAGGTCGAGGTGATTGCCGGGTTCGTCGAGCAGCAGCAGTTGTGGCGGCGTCTGCGCGTACAGCACCGATGCCAGCGCCGCCTTCAATCGTTCGCCACCGCTGAGCGTGGGCAACGGCCGCAGGCTGCGCTCGGCATCCAGGCCGAGCAGGGCCAACTGCGTGCGCAGCGTACCTTCGTCGGCCAACGGATGCGCGCGCTGCAGTAGTGACAAGGCCGAGGCGTCGTCCGGCAGCATCGTGAGGGACTGATCGAGCAGGGCGACGCTGGCCGCCACCTCGACGTGCCCCGACACCGGCACCAACGTGCCGGCCAGCAGCCGCAGCAGCGTGGATTTGCCGCTGCCGTTGCGGCCCTGCACGCCGATCCGCTGGCCGCGCTGAACCGTGAGATCCAGCGTCTTCCAGGGCGCCTGCACCCACGGCAGTTCGGCGGCGACGAGCTCGGCCACGCGCTGGGGGCCCGGCTGGCTGATCACCGGGGCAAGCAGGGCGATCTCGATGTCCTGCTCCACCTCGCCGGCGGCCTCGCGCACGCGCGCGTCCAGTTCGGTACGGCGCTCGCTCTGCTGTGTTTGCCAGCGGCCGGCACTGTGCTCGCTGCGGTTCTTCATGCCACCGAGCAGGATCGGCGCCTGGTTGGCGGTGCGTGCCTCGCGTGTAGCGCGCGCTTGCCGATGCGCCATCTTCTCGCGCTGATCGCGCAGCTCGGTCTGCTGCTGGCGGCGCTCGCGCTTGCGCAGGGCCAGCTGGGCATCCGCGCTGCGCCGCTCGTCCTGCTTCTGTTCGGCGTAGAGATCGTAGTTGCCGCCGTACTGGCGCAGCCCGCCGGGTGACAGTTCGACGATGCGCGCCATGTGCCGCAGCAGCATGCGGTCGTGGCTGATCACGATCAGGCCGCCGTGCCAGCGCTGCAGCGCCTCGATCAGGCGCGCACGATGGGCGGCGTCGAGGTGGTTGCTGGGTTCATCCAGGATCAGCCCCTCGGCACCGGACAGGAGCGCACCGGCCAGCGCGACCTGCATCGCCTGGCCCCCACTGAGCGTGGCCGCCGGGCGTAGGGGATCCAGCGCGGGCAGCCCGAGCAGCTGCCACTGCGCCTGCAACTGCTCGCGGAGGTCCCAGCGCTCACCCACGCGGGTGAAGTCGTCCGGATCCACGCTGCCGGCTTCGATACGGTGCAGGGCGTCGAGCACCGCGCCGACGCCGGCCAGATCGGCGATGCGGCCTTCAGGCACGCCGCTGTGCTGCGTGAGCAGGTGCACCGGCCCGCTGCGCAGGATGCGGCCGGCGGTGGGCGTCAGATCGCCGCTGAGCAGGTGCGCGAGCCGGCTTTTGCCCACGCCGTTGCGCCCGACCAGGCCGGTCGGGGTGCCGTCGAACGCGGCGGACAGTTCGGAAAACAGGACCCGGCCGTCGGGCAGGGTATGCGTCACGCGGTCGAGCGTGAGAGCGAATGCGGTCATGCGACCTCCATTGGATGCCAAGGACTCCCCTCCTGCGGAACAGGTGGGTGGAGACGGGCCGTCAGACGACGGCGGCATCAATGGCGCATGTAGGCCTACCTCGGCAACAAAGGCGGCTGGCTGCCGCGTGGCCAGTATAAAACCGCCCGGCGGCAGGGCGATGAACGCCGCCTGCTCAGCAGCTGACCCCGGTCAGCCGGGCGCTGATGAAATCGATGAAGACCCGCAGCTTGGGCAGCACATGGCGGCCGGAGGGCCACAGCAGGTAGAAGGTGCCGCAGGCATGGATGCGGTCGGCCATGACCCGTTGCAGGCGGCCGTCGGCCAGGGCCTCGCGCACCGAGTGCTCGGGGATATAGGCGATGCCGCGCCCGGCCAGCGCGAAGGCCAGCCGCGCTTCGATCGTATTGCTGACCATCGAGACCGGCAGTGCCAGCGGCGCGGCGCCCGGCGTCTGCGGCAGCGGCCACGGTTCCAGCTTGCCGCTGCTGGGGAAGCGGTAGTGCAGGCAGTCGTGGTGCAGCAGGTCCTCGGGCACACGTGGCGTGCCGCGCCGCGCCAGGTAATCAGGGGAGGCGACCAGATAGCGCGGGAACACGCCGAGCTGTCGCGCGCTCAGGCGCGAGTCGGTCGGCGCGCTGACCCGCAGCACGGCGTCGAAGCCTTCCTCGATCACATCCACCAGGCGGTCATCGAAATCCAGCTCCAGGCGGATGCCGGGATAAGCGGCCATGAACTCGGTGAGCAGCGGCAGCGAGATGTCGCCGACCAGCGGCAGGCTGACCCGCAGCACCCCCGTGGGCGCCTCGGTCTGCTGGACCAGCTCATCGCGGGCGGCGTCACGCTCATCGATGATGCGCCGGCACCGGACCAGGAAGCGCTCGCCCTCGGCGGTGAGAGTGACGCTGCGGGTGCTGCGATGGAACAGCCGCACGCCGAGTGCCTGCTCCAGCCGCGATACCGTCTTGCCGGCCGCCGAGGCGGAGATGCCGAGCATGCGGCCGGTCTCGACGAAGCTGCGGGTATCGGCGACCTGCACGAAGGTCTGCAGGTTGCCGAGGTTGTCCAAGGCTGACATGGGCGGTTGCACGGGGTGAAAGAGGCACTGTAACGGCCGGCAGGGCCTGCGGGGCGGGCGCCGGCGGCATTGGCCCGCAACACTGCGGTGCGCGGGTGCCTGGTGCCGGCCGAAGACCTTGCGGGGAGGGCGCTTCACCGATTGCGGCCTCGCCGGTCCGGAATGTGCGGAGCGTCACCCCGCTGTTTCGACGGCGGCCCAACGCCTACGGTGGCGCTCCCCCTTCCCCTGGTGCCCCGATGTCTGCCCTCAATGACCTTCGCGATCTTTACTCCAGCTGCGCTACGGCCCCCACCCAGGCGCGCCCATGAGCGGGCACGCGGTCGATTCCACCGCCCTCCCCCTGCCCAACGCCGCCAGCCGGTTGCCGTTCGGCGGGCTGCTGGCGCTGGCCTGCGCGGGCTTCATCACCATCCTCACCGAGGCGCTTCCGGCCGGCCTGCTCTCCCCTATGAGCGCCGATCTCGGCGTCAGCCGCGCGCTGGTCGGGCAGCTGGTCACGATCTACGCCCTGGGCTCGCTCGTCGCCGCATTGCCGATGACCGCGCTGACCCGGCGCTGGCCGCGCCGCCCGCTGCTGCTCACTGCGATCGCCGGCTTCGTGGTGGTCAACACCATCACCGCGATGACGCACCACTACGGCCTGATGCTGGTCGCGCGCTTCTGCGCGGGCATCAGCGCGGGCCTGCTGTGGTCGCTGGTGGCCGGCTATGCCAGCCGCATGGTGGTGCCGCAGCTGCAGGGCCGCGCGATCGCGGTGGCGATGGTCGGCACGCCGCTGGCACTGTCGCTCGGCATTCCGGCCGGCACCCTGCTCGGCCAGACCATTGGTTGGCGCTGGGCGTTCGGGTTGATGTCGCTGCTCAGCGTCGGCCTGCTGGTGTGGGCGCGGCTGGCGCTGCCCCCGCTGTCGGCCCCGGGCGCGGCGGCGCAGCAGCCGCTGGGCAACGTACTGCGGCTGCGCGGCATGCGCACTGCGTTGCTGACGATGTTCCTGTACGTGCTGGCGCACAACGTGCTCTACACCTACATCGAACCGTTCGCGGCGCTGTCCGGCGCGGCGGCCTGGCTGGATCGCCTGCTGCTGGTGTTCGGCGTGGCCGCGCTGGTCGGTATCTGGATCACCGGGCTGCTGGTGGACCGCTGGCTGCGCGAACTGGTCATTGCCAGCACGCTGGCGTTTGCGTTGTCGGCCGTGGCGTTCGGGCTGTGGCCCGGCACACCGTGGGTGCTGCTGATCGGCACGGTGGTGTGGGGGGTGTCGTTCGGGGGCGTTGCCACCCAGTTCCAGACCGCGGTGGCACGTCGCGCCGATGAGGCCGGTGACATCGCGCAGTCGTTCGTGGTGACCGGCTGGAACCTGGCGATCGCGCTGGCCGGCATCGTCGGCGGGGTGATGCTGGAAACCGTGGGCGAGCGCTGGCTGCCGGCGGTCCTGCTGGTGCTGCTGTTGGCCACGTTGGTGGTGGTGCTGCGCCAGCCGCGTGCGTGGGCCCCGATCGCGCACTGAGCCGAGCCGCCGCACACGGCAAGGTGAGCCGCGATACCCGGCGCTATGCTGGGGCCGGGTATCGCGATGGGAGTGGCAGGTGCGTAACGGAGTCCTTCGAAGTGGCCTGCTGGCGCTGCTGTGCCTGGCCGGGGTCGCACAGGCGGCTGAGCCGGATCGACGCATCGCGCTGACGATCGATGATCTGCCCTGGCAGCGCCTGGACGAACGCGCCGAGCCCGAGCTTGCCGCCCGTCATGCACAGTTGATCGCAGCCCTGAAGCGGGCCGACGTGCCGGTGGTGGGGTTCGTCAACGAGGTCAAGCTGGCGCTGGACGGACAGGTGCAGCCAACGCGGGTACAGATGCTGCGCGACTGGCGCGATGCCGGTGTCGAACTGGGCAACCACACCTACGGCCATGTCGATCTGCACGCGATCGGCCTGGCCGCGTATGAGCAGGACATCCTGCGCGGTGAAGCCACCTTGCGCCCACTGCTGGCCGAAACCGGGCAGGCACCGCGCTGGTTCCGGCATCCGTATCTGCGTGCCGGGCAGTCACCGCAGGAACGCGCTGCGCTCGGCGCGTTCCTGCAGCAACATGGTTATCAGGTCGCGCCGGTCACGGTCGACAACAGCGAATGGATCTGGGCCTTCGCCTACGATCACGTGCGCGATACCGAGCCCGATCCGGTCGCGCGGGAGGCTCGCCTGCGCCAGTTGCGTCGCGGCTATGTGCCCTACATGCTCAACAAGCTGGACTACTACGAGCAGCGGGGGCAGCAGCTGCTGGGCCGGTTGCCTGCACAGGTGTGGTTGATCCACGCCAATGCGCTCAGCGCGGACTGTGTGGAAGAACTGGTCGCCGCCACGCGCCGGCGCGGCTATCGCTTCATCTCGCTGGAGGCGGCACTGCAGGATCCGGCCTACCAGCATGCCGATGGCTACAACGGCGCCGGGGGCATCAGCTGGATCCAGCGCTGGGCGATGGCCGAGGGCAGACCGAAGGCGTTCTATGCTGGCGAGCCGCAGGTCCCGGCGTGGGTGATGACGCTGGCCGGCCTCGAGGCGGAATGACGCAACGGCTCAGGCCGGCGTGTCGCCGTTGGGGTTCTGCATGTCCTCCGGTGCCGGCCCGTACTGCTGCTGGCGCTGCTGGTGGAACACCATGAACTCCGCCGGCGGCAGTGCCTTCGAGAACAGCCACCCCTGCCCGAACTCCACCTGGCGCGCCTGGAGATAGGCGAGCTGGGCCGGGGTTTCCACGCCCTCCGCCACGGTGAACAGCCCGAGCGTCTTGGCCATGTCGATGATGTGCGAGGTTACTGGGCTGGTGGCGCTGTCGGTGCCGATCGCATCGATGAACGACTTGTCGATCTTCAGTGCATCCAGTGGCAGCTGCTGCAGGTACTGCAGGCTGGAATAGCCGACACCGAAGTCATCGATCGCCACGCAGTGACCCATGCGCCGCGCATTGGCCAGGCTGGTGCGCGCGCGGCGGAAATCGATGAAGCCGCGCTCGGTCGCCTCCAGCCAGATCTGCTGGGGGTGGATGCCGGTGCCGTGCAGCTTGCTCGACAGCACCTTCAACGCCCGGCCACTGCTGACATCCTCGGCGGCCAGGTTGATCGCGATGTGCGCGGTGCGGTCCTGTATCAGCAGCGTGCGCATGTCGGCGATCACATGGTCGATGACCTGATCGGTCAGCGCCTCGATCAGCCCGGCTTCCTCGGCCAGCGGAATGAACAGATCCGGCCGCACCAGCGTGCCATCGGGCCGACGCCAGCGCACCAGCGATTCGGCGCCCACGCAGATGCCGGTGTCCAGCTCGATGATCGGCTGGTAGTGCATGAAGAACTCGCGCCTGCGCACCGCCGTGGCCAGTTCGCCCCGCAGCGACAGCCGCCGCCGCGACAGCCACACCACACCCCCGATCGCCGCCAGCGCGCCGAGCACGCCCAGCGGAATGAACTGCCCGATCTGGTGGCGGAACGCGGCGACCAGATCGGTGCGCGGGGCGGTCGCAACGGCCAACCACTCCTGGTCCTGCGCGGTGGCGTAGAGCGTCTGGCCTTCCATGCCGCTGGCCGGCTCGCGCAGCAACCGCTGCAGCAGCTCCTGGTCCTGGATGTCCTGCTGCGCGATCAGGCGCCCGTCCGGGCTGGCTACCGCCAGCCGCACGTTGGGGTCGGCGATCACATCGACCAGCCGCGCCGGGTCCATCAGGATGTCGTACTGCCCGTAGCTGAGCGCCATCAACGGCTGCTCCAGATTGCCGGCCAGCGGCCGGACGCCGAGGGTGATGCCGGCGCCTTCGGCGGTCACGTACCCGGGCGTGGGCTGCGGGATCTCGGCCGTCACCGGCCCCCACGAATTGCAGACCAGCCGGCCCTGTTCGAAGTAGCCCACCTGCTCGGCCGAATGGGTACGCATGGCCAGGCTGCGCATCAGCTGCAGGTGCTCGGGTGAGCAGGGCACCAGTGTGCTCTGGTTGAGCTCGTGCAGGGTGGTCAGTGCCATCTCGTAGGCACGATGCGCGCGCTGCAGGGTGCGCTCGGCCGTGGTCTGCAGCCGCACCTGCTCGGACTCGCTGGCGCGGCTCCAGGTGAAATAGAACACCGTGGCGATCGGCACCAGGGCGCCCAGCAGGGCGAGCACTACAGTGACGGCAATGATCCTGGCGCGGTTCAAACAGACCTCGATGCCTAGTCGAAAAGGGGTTCCATGGCAGCCCGACGGGCCAGGGCACTCACTGCCCCGAGCCGCTATATGACCATCAGTCCGCGGGGATTGAAACACTGCCGCGCGCCGGGACGGGCGGGAGCGGAGGCGGGACGCTCCATGAGGGGTTGAATCCGTCAGCCCTGGGCAGGGCGCCAGCGCGTGCCCAGCGGCAGCCCGGTATTCACCTTCGGTTCGCGCCCCCGGCCGGATCATCGCGCCGCACCCTTCCGTGCCCCGATCCGAGCCCGATGAATCCGACCCTGCCTGCCGCGTTGGCCCTGTTGTCGTTGCTGCTGCCTGGCCTGGCATCGGCGCGCACGGTCTATCGCTGCGTGCAGAGCAACACGGTCAGCCTGGCCACCGCGCCGGAGCCGGGCTCCAGATGCACCCCGCAGCAGATCGACGACAACGCCGTGCAGACCCCCAACCTGTGGGGCAACATGGGCGTCTTCAGCGGCACCCTGTATGAGCGTGAGCAGGACGGTGCGCTGGTCTACTCCACCCGCAACCTGCCCGGCTCGCGCGTGTTCCTGAAGTTCACCGTGGCCACGCCCCCGGGCGAGCCGGCGCACGAAGGGCTGGGCAAGGTCGGTACGCCGCAGTTGAACCGGCATGCCAAGCAGTTCAAGGCGGCAGCCAAGGCCACCGGCGTGGACGATGCCTGGCTGCGCGCGATCGCGCATGCAGAGAGTGGCTTCGATGCCGGCGCGATCTCACCCAAGGGCGCGCAGGGCGTGATGCAGCTGATGCCCGATACGGCCACCGAATACGGCGTGGCCGATCCCCTCTCGGCCGAGCAGTCGATCAGCGGTGGCGCGCGTTACATGAAGGCGTTGCTGCGGCGTTACAAAGGCGACCGCGTACTGGCTGCGGCCGCGTACAACGCCGGGATCGGTGCGGTGACGCGCTACAAGGGCGTGCCCCCGTATGCCGAGACGCTGGCCTATGTGGAGAAGGTCAGCGCGTTGTACGTGCGCTACCGCGAAGCGATGGGGTTCAAGGTGGAGACGCCGGCGAAGTAGGGGCCGGGCTCAGCGCGAGGAGCCGCGTGCGACGATCGCGTACGCGTCACTGCGGCCGACGGCGTTCAACGCCACTTGGACATCGCGGCGCGCCACCACCTGCCACCAGCGGCGATCGCGCTCCGCATCGCCGGGCAGCGAGGGCACCGTGACAAAGCGCTGGACCGACAGCAGGGTATCGCTGCGGTGCTGGGTGGATTGCAGTCTGCCGATCAGATGCGCGGCCGCGGCGTCCAAGGCGTTGTCCTCCAGCAGGGCCTCCATGAAATAGCCTGCGGCAACATCGTCATGCGCCTGGAGCCATGCCTTTGCCTGTTCGGCACGGGCCAGATCGCCAAGCTGGCGGTAGGCCGCAAAGCGCACCCACTGCTGCACCGCTTCACCGTACGGGCTGAGGTTGTCGCCGATGCCGTTGGCGGTCTCCAGTGCCTGGCGGGGCTGCAGGATGCCGGTCTGCCACACGGCCAGATTCAGGCGCTGGCTGACATTGCTGCCGCCGCCCTCCGAGAAGCGGCCCGCGAGCGTCATGGTGGCCATCGCCGTCTCGATGTCGCCCAGCCGTCGCTGGGCGATGGCACGACTGTTGAGCAGCCACGCGAGGTCGCCGGACCCCTCGAAGGTGTCCGGAATGCCCGGACCGGCAGCCACCTTGGCCGCCCGGTCCGTCATCGCGAGGACGTCCTCGTTCTTTCCCATCAGCAGCATCGCCTCGCTCATCGCAGAGAGCGCGGTCACGTTCTCCGGCGCCAGCAGCGTGTCCAGCCGCAGCGTGTCCAGATGGCGCTGGGCAGACTGTTGTGGATCGAAACGAGGGCTGTCGCGATCGATGAAGCGATCAAAGCGCTTGTCCGCGCGCAGGGCGATGACTTCCATCGGGGTATCAATGCGCGCAAGGGTGGCCGCGACCCGTTCGGACTGCTCGGCATTGATCTGAAGCAGCGCGAGCGTACGCCAGAAATCAGTCGGCTCCACGCCATCGGGCTTCCACTGGCGCTCGAACAGCACCTCGAGGAACGCGCGCAACACATCCTCCTCGCCCTGCAACCGCTGGATGAACTGCGCGGCCATGTTGATGCTGACATCGCCCGCGAATGAAGGCGCCAGCTGCACTGCACGGGTGATGTTCCGGATGCCGTCGAGCGGATTGCCCTCCTGGGTATCCAGTGCCCCGAGCAGATACAGCACACGCGGTTCATCCGGCGACAGCTGGCGTGCGCTCTGCAGGTATGTTCGTGCGAACCCCGTCTGACCGGTCTGCAGCGCGGTCCACGCCGCCTGGCTGTAGGCCTCGAGACGGTCGGCCTGCGACAGCGTGGGCAGGGCAGGGCTCGCCAGCAGGCGTTCAAAGGCAATCAGTGCACCCAACGTGTCGCCCTGTGCGGCTTGATCGGCCGCATCGGCGACGGCGTCGCGCAGGACCTGCGCCTGTGGCGCTGTTGTGCCATCGCCGGTGTCGACACGGGCGTGGACGGGACTGCTGCCTGCGATCGCCAGCGCAAGCACCAGGGCACTACGATGACGTTGCAGGCGCCGCATGACGGTGTCCTTCCATGGAATGAACCCCGATTGAAACCGGAACGTGGCGTCCGCACAAGTCGCGTTCGTCGTGCAGGGTTTGCAGGCGCGCTGCGAGCGGCTAAGGTCGTGTCCCGAACAGCAGCAGGCAAGGACGGCGATGACGCGCGGACGATGGACGATGGTGGTGCTGATCGCCACCCTGATGGCAGCAGCGCTGGTCTGGACCTTCCTGCGCGAACCGGCGGCGCCGGCACCGCCACCGGGCCCGGTGGCGACGGCCCTGGGTTGGACGCCGCAGATCAGCGTGCTGGCCGGCGACGGCGTCGGCGGCAGCACGGAAGGCCCCGCCGCCCAGGCGCGCTTTGCCGATCCGTACGGCGTGGCCGTGGATGCACACGGCGTCGTGTACATCGCCGATGCCGGCGACAACAACCGTATCCGCCGCGTCCATCCCGACGGCCGCGTGGACACCCTGGCCGGGCAGGGCGAGGGCTGGCGCGATGGCGCTGCCTTGCAGGCGCAGTTCAACACGCCCTCCGGGATCGCGGTGGATGCCAGCGGCAACGTCTTCGTCGCCGATACCGGCAACCACGTGATCCGCCGCATCGCGGTGGACGGCACCGTGAGCACGCTGGCCGGTGATGGCCAGCGGGGCTTCGTCGACGGGCCGGCCGCGCAGGCGCGTTTCGATGGGCCGATGGGCGTGGCGGTGGACGCCGGCGGCCGCGTGTACGTGGCCGATACCTACAACGACCGTATCCGCATCATCGAACCCGATGGACGGGTGCATACCGTCGCGGGCGGCGAACGCCCGGGCATGCTCGATGGCTTGGGCACGGTCACCCGCCTGGATACGCCGGTGGCGCTGGCACTGGATCCGCACGGCAATCTGCTGATCGCCGACCTGTTCAACAACGCGATCCGCCAGCTTGCACCGGATGGCACGCTGAGCACCCGCGTCGCCGATGGGGGCCTGCTCAGTGGTCCGCTGTCGTTGGCGGTGACCCACGACGGGGTGATCTATGCCAGCGACATCAACGGCAAGGTGGTGCAGATCTCGGCGCAGGGGCATCAGCTGGCGTTGGCGGGGGTGCCGCCGCAACCGCGCTTCGCCCGTCCCACCGCGCTCGCGCTCGATGCCGAGGGTGGTCTGTACCTGGCCGATGCCGCGTCCTACCGTGTGCACCGGCTGCGTGCGCTGGCGGCAGGAGAAGCCGCCCCGCCGGCGCTGATCGGCCCGGCGCCGGACGCGCCGCTGCCGCAGACCGCCGGCCGGTGGCCGCTGGCCCCGCAGGACGGGTGGCATGAAGTGGTCGGCACGCTGGGTGAAGTGCGCGGCGACTTCAAGGGCGAAAGTCGCCACCACCTGCACGGTGGCTTCGACATCCGCGGCGATGTCGGCCAGCCGGTGCTGGCGATTGCCGACGGCAAGGTGGATACGCCGTTCGCGGCGTGGTCAGTGGGTGGCCAGGCCGAGGGCCTGTCACTGGGCCGGCTCAAGTACATCCACATGAAGGTCGGCCGCGACCCGCGCGATCGTCCGTTCGATGCGCGCTGGCAACCACTGTTCGGTGAGGACGGCACGTTGGCGCGCATCCGCGTGCGCCGTGGCACGCGCTTCGCTGCGGGTGAGGCGCTGGGCAGCATCAACCGCATGGCGCATGTACACCTGAGCGTGGGTGCCAGCGGCTTCGAGCGCAATGCGGTGGCGCTGGGCTTCATCGATTATGCCGACACCTTCGCGCCGCGCATCACCGAGGTGGCGGTGCTGGACGATCTGGATCAGCCGATCCAGGCCGGCGCCGATGGCCGCATTGCAGTTCCGAGGCAAGGCCCGGGCGTGCAGATCGTGGTGGAGGCGTGGGACCAGGTGGACCGCAACCTGCCGCGGCGGCGGCTGGGGCTGTACCAGGTCGGCTACCAGGTGCTGGATGCGCAGGGCCAGCCGTTGGCCGGCTACGAGCAGCCGCGTTTCAACATCGTCTTCAACCGGATGCCGCGCGAAGACAGCGCCACCCGCGTGGCCTACGCGCCGGACAGTGGCATCACCGTGCATGGCAGCGCGGTCACCCGGTTCCGCTACCTGGTCACCAACACCGTGCGCGATGGGCTGGTCGAGACCGGGCGCTGGCAGCCCGACGCGTTGCCCGCCGGCGACTACATCCTGCGTGGCAGTGCGCGTGACTACAGCGGCAATGAGGCCATCGGCCCGCGCGATCTGAAGATCACGCTGTTGCCCTGAGCCATGTCAGGCGCCGACGCGCACGCGTTCGGCGTCCATGTCGGCCAGCGGGCGCACCTCGATGCTGCCGAAACGTGACCACGGGAACTGCTGGGCGATGCGCATCGCCTCAGCGTGGTCCGGCGCGTTGATCAGATTGAAGCCGGCCAACAATTCGTGGGTTTCGGCGAACGGGCCATCGGTGATGCGGGTCTGGCCCTGGCGCACGCGCAGCGTACGCGCGCTGTCGACCGGTTCCAGCTTCTGCGCGAGCACCAGCGTGCCCTCGGCCTGCAGGCGGTCGGCATGCTGCAGGCAGTCGTGCATCAGGCGGTCGTACTCGTCGCCGGGCAGGGCCTGCAACAGGCCTTCGTCGATGTAGATCAGCAACAGGAATTGCATGGCCGGACCGGGGTGAGCGGGGGAAACGGCATGATGCCCCAGCCCGCGCCCGGGACGTGTTGCAGCGCCGCAGCGGTGCCCCGTTCAGGGGCGGAAAAATAAACCCGTGCGGCGTGTCGATTTCCGCCCTGCGGGCACGTTGTATCCAGTGAACGGCCCGGGTGACGGGCTGGCACACAGGAGCATCCCGTGAAAGTCATGGTACTGGTCAAGGCAACGGCGGCCACCGAGGCCGGTCAACTGCCCACCGAGCAGGAAATACGCGCCATGGGCGCTTACAACGAACAGCTGGTCCAGGCCGGGATCATGCTGGCCGGCGAGGGCCTGCACCCGACCGCGCGCGCCCGCCGGGTGGCGTTCGGCAGTGAACCGCCGCGTGTCATCGATGGGCCCTTCGCTGAAACCCGCGAGCTGGTCTGCGGGTTCTGGCTCTGGCAGGTGCGCTCGCTGGACGAGGCCACCGAATGGCTCAAGCGCGCCCCGTTCGCTGCCGGGGATGTGGTCGAGCTGCGGCCGATCCTCAGTGCCGAGGATTTCGGCGCGGCCTTCACTCCTGAATTACAGGCGCAGGAACAGCGTCTGCGCGACCAGATCGGCACCGCCGATTGATCCCCCCGCATCCCTGGAGCATTCCCATGAAACTGATTCCGTTCCTCGGCTTCAACGGCAAGACCCATGACGCCATGGCCTTCTACGCGCAGGTGCTCGGCGGTAAGGTCACCTCTGAAATGAAGTACCGCGACATGCCTCCCATGGAAAGCCAGGAGGGCTGTGGCGAGATGCCGCCGGAGACACTGGACCACGTTGCCCACAGCCAGCTGGAGGTTGGCTCGGCGGTCCTGATGGCCGCCGATGGCCCGTCGTCGGACGGGCAGGGCAGCACCACGATCAACATCGAGGTCGACTCGGTCGACGAAGCCGAGCGTGTGTTCAAGGCGCTGGCCGACGGGGGTGAGATCAAGATGCCGATCACCGAGACCTTCTGGGCCCATCGCTGGGGCTTTCTGATCGACCGCTACGGCAAGCCATGGATGGTCAACTGCATGAAGCAGCCCTGAGCCCGGACCGGCGCGATGGCACGCCGCGGTGCGGCTTGTGCCCCGGCCGCGCTGGTGCTCTGATCGGCCGCATGGACACGGCACTGACGCAACGACTGGAGACGATCTGGCGCATGGAGTCGCCAGTGTTGACCGCCCGCCTGACCCGCCTGCTTGGCGGCGATGTCGGCCGTGCCGAAGAGCTGGTCCAGGACACCTGGCTGGCCGCGCTGGAGCGCTGGCCCCGCCAGGGGGTACCGGACAATCCCGGAGCGTGGCTGATGACCACCGCGCGCAACCGTGCCATCGATGTGCTGCGCCAGCACCGCCGCGTCGCCGGCCAGCATGCGCAGTACGGCAGTGAGCTGGAGCCACTGCCGTTGCCGGCGCCCGATGACAGCGGTGCGCTGGAAGACGACATCGGCGATGACCTGCTGCGGTTGATGTTCGTCGCCTGCCACCCAGTGCTGGCGGCCGATGCGCGCGTGGCATTGACGCTGCGGCTGCTTGGCGGGCTGACCACCGAGGAGATCGCGCGCGCCTTCCTCGCCCCGGAGCCGACCATTGCCCAGCGCATCGTACGCGCCAAACGCACGCTGGCGCAGAAGCAGGTGCCGTTCGAAGTGCCACGCCAGGCGGCGCTGCCGGAGCGGTTGGCCTCGGTGCTGGAGGTGGTCTACCTGATCTTCAACGAAGGCTATGCCGCCAGTGCCGGCGATGACTGGATGCGCCCGGCATTGTGCGATGAAGCGCTGCGGCTGGGCCGCGTGCTGGCCGGCCGGCTGCCGACCTGGCCGCAGGTGCAGGGTCTGCTCGCGTTGATGGAACTGCAGGCATCGCGCACCGCCGCGCGTGCGGATGCGACCGGCACACCGATCCTGCTGCCCGACCAGGACCGCACGCGCTGGGACTGGCTGCAGATCGCCCGTGGCCAGGCGGCCCTGCAGCAAGCGATTGCATTGGGCGGTGGCGACGACGCCTATGCACTGCAGGCGGCCATCGCCGAGTGCCATGCGCGCGCACGCCGCGCCGAAGACACCGACTGGGCGCGGATGACCGTGTTGTACGCGCGGCTGGCCCAGCGCCAGCCCTCGCCGGTGATCGCGCTGAACCACGCGGTCGCCTTGTCGCGGGCACAGGGTGCGGCCGCCGCATGGCCCCTGGTCGATGCGCTCGGGGACGATGCGCGGTTGCGCGACTACGCGCCGCTGGCCGCGGTGCAGGGTGATCTGTTGGCCCAGCTGGGCCGGCACGACGAAGCGCGCGCGGCCTTCGCGCGTGCAGCCGCACTGACCGCCAACGCACGTGAGAAGGTGCTGCTGCTGGCTCGCGCGGCCGCTGTGTAGACCGGCACTGCACCGCACGGCAGCTCTGGCCTACACTCGGGCGATTGTCGGTCAGTCATGAGGTGCAGCGTGAAGCGTGTGGTAATCAGCCTGTTGGCGTTGTCGGTGTCGTCGGCCTTGATGGCCGCCACTCCCAAATTCGATGGCGCGCGGATCTCCGCCGACGTCAAGGAACTGGCGTCGGATGCCTATGAAGGCCGCTCGCCGGCCACGGCCGGTGAAGAGAAGACCATTGCGTTCCTGAGCAAGCAGTTCGCAGCGGCGGGCCTGCAGCCGGGCGGCGACCTCAAGGATGGCAAGCGCCTGTGGACCCAGGCCGTGCCGCTGCTCAAGGGCGATATCGTCGGCACCCCGAGCCTCTCGCTGAGCAGCAAAGGCACGCCGCAGACGCTGAGCCAGGGCAAGGAAATCGCCGTGCGTGCCGCCATGAACGGTGCCAGCGAAGTGGACATCAAGAACGCGCCGCTGGTCTTCCTCGGCTACGGCGTCAAGGCCGGCGAGCGCAACTGGGACGATTTCAAGGGCGTGGACCTGAAGGGCAAGATCGCGGTCGTGCTGATCAACGATCCGGACTTCGAAACCGGCCAGGGCGATTTCGACGGCAAGGGCATGACCTACTACGGCCGTTGGACCTACAAGTACGAAGAAGGCGCGCGCCAGGGCGCCCTCGGCGTGCTGATCGTGCACGAGACCGCACCGGCCTCGTATGGCTGGGCCACCGTGGCCGGTTCCAACACCAACACCATGTTCGACGTGGTCCGCGACAATCCGGCCGACGCGCATCCGCTGCTGGAAGGCTGGATCCAGCGCGATCTGGCGGTGGAACTGTTCAAGCGCTCCGGCCTGGATTTCGAGGCGCTCAAGAAGCAGGCGCAAACCCGTGACTTCAAGCCGGTCGAGCTGAAGGGCGAGACCTTCTCGGCCAAGTACGCGGTCAAGACCGAGGTGATCACCTCGCACAACGTGGCCGCGCGCCTGGAAGGCAGCACGCATCCGGATGAGACCGTGATCTACAGCGCGCACTGGGATCACATCGGGGTGGGCAAGCCGGACGCGAACGGTGACACCATCTTCAACGGTGCGCTGGACAACGCCAGCGGCACCGCCTCGCTGGTCGAACTGGCCCGCGGCTTCGCCAAGGCCAAGCGCCCGGAGCGTTCGGTGCTGTTCCTGGCCGTCACCGCCGAGGAAAAGGGCCTGCTCGGCTCGGAGTACTACGCCACCCACCCGCTGTATCCGCTGGGCAAGACCGTGGCGCTGATCAACATGGATGGCATGGCGCCCTTCAGTCCCTCGCGTGACTTCGGCATCTACGGCTCGGCCAAGCTGGAACTGCTGGACCAGCTCAAGGACGTCGCCAAGGGCTGGGACATCCGCTATACGCCGGATCCCAAGCCGGAAGCCGGCCTGTTCTTCCGCTCCGATCACTTCCCGTTCGCCAAGCGTGGCGTGCCGGCGGTGTCGTACTCGGCGGGCCAGGATTGGGTGGAAGGCGGCGTCGCCGCTGGCAAGGCGGCGTCGGATGACTACACCGCCAAGCGCTATCACCAGCAGGGGGACGAATGGCAGCCGGACTGGACCTTCGCCGGTGCCTCGCGCGATCTGGAAGTGCTGTACACGCTGGGCAACCAGCTGGCCAATTCGCGCGCCTGGCCGAACTGGAGTGAAGATTCCCAGTTCCGCGCCCCGCGTGATGCCAGCGCCGCCGAGCGAAAATAAGACCGCGTCCGGCCGGCACGCCGGCCGGACCCCGCTGTAGAGCCACGCCATGCGTGGCTTCGCGGTCTCGAACCCAGACGTAGAGCCACGCCATGCGTGGCTTCGCGGTCCCGAACCCAGACGTAGAGCCACGCCATGCGTGGCTTCGCGGTCCCGAACCCAGACGTAGAGCCACGCCATGCGTGGCTTCGCGGTCCCGGAAGAAAGCCAGCCACCCATGGGGTGGCTCTACACCGCTTCGTCCCACCATTCCCCGCCTTCGTCGCATGCCGCTTGTTCCCGCTGGCGGCAGGGCTATGCTCGCCTCACTCCCTATGTGATGACGCCGCCGTGTTCGCCAGCCTCTCCCTGATTCTCCGCATTCTGTTGGCCTGGGCCGCCGCCATCGTGGTGGCGGGGTTCGTCTGGAGTGGCTTCTTCCACGGCATGGACGAAGGTCCCGGCTGGGTGTTCGGCTTGCTGGCCCTGTTCGTGATGGTGACCGCCCTGGGCAGCTGCATTGCCCATATCCGCCGGGTCCAGCACGCAGCCGGGCGCCTGGACGCGGCCACCCTGTCCAGCCGCCAGCGGCGCCAGATCGAGGTCCCCATGGATGCGGGCCCCGCCTTCGCCTTGGTCGAAGCGGCCATCGCCGAGCTGCCGCGGGTGGAAGATATCGAAAGCGCTCCGGGCAGCCTGCAGGTCCGTGCCTACGTACGCCGCGTGGACACCTACAACGGCCGCCCACCGTCGCGCTGGAACCTGCCTGCGCGGCTGGCGATAAAGCGCAACAGCGTGCTCGCCACGGTCACGCCGGGGCAGGGCACCAGCAGCGTGACGCTGCTGTTCGAGCCCGACGCCGGCGTCTGGGCGGACCTGCTGGCGGTGGACGAAGGCAGCAACCATGAAAACGCCGAAGCGGTAAGCCGTGCGATCACCCGCCGGGTGGCCGAGCAGCGCCGCGACGAACAGGCCGCCGCCGAACAGACCGCGACCGAGAAGGAACTCTCGGTGGCCAGACTCAACCTGCTGCATGCCCAGGTCGAGCCGCACTTCCTCTACAACACCCTGGCCAACGCGCAGGTGCTGACCCGCACTGATCCGCCGCGCGCGGACCAGATGCTGGGGCACCTGATCCAGTACCTGCGCAGCTCGCTGCCCAGCGTGGATGAATCGATGTCCACCCTGGGGGTGGAGCTGGAGCGCACCCAGGCCTACCTGGAAATCCTCAAGATCCGCATGGGCGCACGCCTGGCCCTGCAGGTGGATGTGCCGCCGGCGCTGACCAGCGTGCCGCTGCCCTCGATGGCCCTGCAGACCCTGGTCGAGAATGCGATCAAACACGGGCTGGAACCCAAGCCGGGCGGTGGCACGGTATGGATCATCGCGCGCGCTTTCGAGGACCATGTCACCCTCACCGTGGCCGACGATGGCCTCGGTTTCGGGCAGGGCACCAGCGGTACCGGGATCGGCCTGAAGAACCTGCGCGAGCGCCTGCGCCTGACCTGCGGTGAGCGCGCCGGGGTGGCCATCGTGTCCAATTTCCCCAGCGGCGTGGCGGCGACGATCACCCTGCCGCGCGATGCCCGGGAGGCGATCCATGCAGCTTGATGCACTCATTGCCGAAGACGAAGACCTGCTGCGGCAGTCATTGGTCGCCCAGCTGCAGCGGCTATGGCCGGAGCTGCGGCTGGTGGCCGAATGCGAGGATGGCGCCAGCGCGCTGGAGCGCCTGGCCGAGCTGAAGCCGGATCTGGCCCTGCTCGACATCCGCATGCCGGGCATCACCGGCATCGAGGTGGCCCGCGCGCTGCCCGAGATCAGCCCGCGCACCCAGGTGGTGTTCGTCACCGCCTACGACCAGTACGCCATCGATGCCTTCGAACAGGGCGCGATCGACTACCTGCTCAAGCCGGTCAGCGATGAGCGTCTGCTCGCCACGCGTGAGCGCATTCTGGCGCGCATGCAGCTGGGCCGGCCGGACAGCGGCATGCTGGAACAACTGCTGCAGCGCCTGGGCCAGCAGCCCGCCGCCGCCTCAAGCGCGCCGCCGTTGGCCTGGATCACGGCCAGCAACGGGCGCGACACCCAGCTGATCATGCTCGAAGACGTGATCTACTTCCGTGCCGACAGCAAATACACCACCGTGGTCACCGAGCAGGGTGAAAGCCTGCTGCGCACCTCGCTGCGCGAACTGCTCGACGCGCTCGATCCGCAACGGTTCCGCCAGATCCACCGTTCCACCATCGTCAACATGAAAGCGGTCGCCGCGGTCACCCGCGATGACACCGGCCGCGGCCAGCTGCGCTTGAAGCACCGCGCCGAAGTGCTCAACGTCAGCCAGCCCTTCATGAGTCTGTTCCGCGGGATGTAAGACGCCTTTTCTTTTGTCGGGAGCCTGCCATGCGTATCGCCGTTGTCGCCAGTCTCTGCGTGCTGGTGCTGGCTGCCTGCCAGCAATCGAGCAACACCTCCGTCACCCGCATCCGCGCCAATGGCGTGGATGCGCTGTACAGCAAGACCACGGTCGACAACGGGGTGGCCAGCTTCGACTGCATCGCCAGCAGCAGTGGTCACTGCCACTACCTGGTGCTGGATGCGCGCTGCGGGAAGGACAAGGACTGCGCCTATCCGCCCCTGCACCGGCTGTCGGTGGCAGTCGGCAAGACCGAGCAGATGGCGGGGTTGCCGGCTGGCTTCCAGCACTGCGTCAGCGCGGTCCAGAAAGAACAATGCCACCGTGAGTGATCACGGTGGCATCGTGGCTCCCCCCGCGTTTCAGTAGGGTCAGAACGCCGGTTGCAGATGCAGGTTGGTTCCGTTGGGCTGCTCGCCCACGTGGTTGAGCTGGCCGACCAGTTCGGTGTGCTGCTTCATCCGGCCGATCTCGCGCATGATGCGGATATCCTCATGGCGCAGTTCGCGCTTGGCGCTCACGGCCTGCTTGTAGTCCAGCACTTCCGGATAGTGCTGGGCCATATCCAGCGCTTCGGCCACGCACTCCACCGTATCGGCATCGGAGGTGATCCGGGCGCGGCTGTTGAAGGCCTTCATCCAGCGCTCGAAGCCGGCGGTGTGATCGAACATGTTGGCCATGAACCAGATCACGAACAGGATCGACACCCATGAGCCGAACACGATCACCACGCGGGTGAAGGTGATATGGAAGTCATCCTTCCACAGGTAGTTGCTGATCAGGCCGAGGATCAGCAGCGAGGATGCCTGCCACCCGACGATCGAGGCCATCAGCCATTGGCCCTTGGCCTTGGCGAGCACCGCGACTTCCTCGCGGATCTGCTGTTCACTCTTGTTACGCCAATGCGCGACCTGTTTTTCGAACGGGCTGCTGTACAGCTCGTTGTCCTGCAACAGCAAACCCAAACCTTTGAACAAAGCGATCATGACGAGCTCCTTCTGGAACGTGCGGCAGCGCATTGGACGACGTTGTGGCACGTCCAGTTCTAGCACTTTCACGGCGCTTGGCAATGGGCAAAGCGCAAAGATCCGGCGTCATTCCTGCCTGAATGGGCAAACTCGCAGCGGATTTGCGCACTGCGGCACGTAAATCACCGGGTAAATAGCCTGTGGACGCCGGTTCCCATGCTGCAGTTGCACAATGCGCGGGCCCAGCGCGACGGTGCCCTCGCCAGCCCCGGCGGTATCACGCAGAATTGACGCATCCGCGCGAAACGCCGGCCCGCTCCGCCCTCGGTACTGTTGATGTCTTCCCTGCTGCGTTCGCTTGCCCGCCCCGCCACTGCCCCGATCCGCCGCTGGGTACTGGGTGCTTTCCCCCGCGGCCAGAGTGGGATCGATTACGACCATCCCCTGGGCGACCCCGGCTGGTTCGGCCCGGACAGCATCACCTGGCGCGTGCACTCGGAATTTCCCGGGATGCTTGCCGGCGGCCTGTGCGCGCTGATGCTGCAGACCCTGCATCCGCTGGCGCTGGCCGGCGTGTACGACCACTCCAATTTCCGCGATGACCTGGTCGGCCGCCTGCGCCGAACCACCGCGTTTGTCGCCGGCACCACGTACGCACCGGCCGCGGAAGTCGAGGCGTTGATCGCCAAGGTGACCCGCATCCACGCGCAGGTGCGCGGGCACACGGCCGACGGCCGCGCGTATTCCGCGGACGATCCCGCCTTGCTGACCTGGGTACACGTGACCGAGGCCTATGGTTTCCTGCAGGGCTGCCGGCGCTATTGCCGCGACGTCCCGGGCGCCATCGCCGATCAGTATTACCGCGAGTACAAGCGCGTGGCCGAAGCACTCGGCGCCACCGATGTGCCGGCGTCGGAAGCGGAGGTCGACGCGTACTTCGCACAACAGCAATCGGCGCTGGTGTTCGATGCGCGCTCGCGCGAGGTGCTGGCGGTGTTGTCCGGCATCCGCTTGCCGGTGCCGATGGCGGGACTGTCGCGCGAGCTGTTCCTGGGTGCCGGCGCGGCGCTGTTGCCGGACTGGGCGACGACGATGCTGGCGCGCACGCCCATGCAACGTGCGCAGTCGCGTGCCTCTGCGGTGATGCTGAAGGGTATGGCGCCACTGTTCCGGCGTGCACTGCAGGATGGCCTGGCGACGCGGGCGTGCACGCGGATGGGCGTTCCTGCCGGCGTGCTTGCTGATTGGCCTTGAAGCGGTGAATCGCGAGTGCCTGTGTCCGATGGTTGGGTCGGGCACGCATAGGCTTCCGGGACCCGCTGCAAGTACGTCCCTGTAAGCTCGAATGCCGCCATCCATGGCGGCATACGGTCCCTCCAGCCTACACGTGCCCGCCCCCTGACAATTGGCCGGTGGCCATGCTGAGATCAAAGGCCAGTAAGCGGAGCTGAGCGGCATCGCGGAGCAGCAGCGCTAAGAGGCAGACTCAGTAGCAGTGCCAACCAGTGGATCAGAGTGGCGATACTAAACAGCTAAACAGCTGAACAGCTGAACAGCTAAACAGCTGAACGGCTGAACGGCAAAGCGGCACAGAACTGCAGAAGTGCGGTGCAACAAAGCGCGAGCAGCAGAGCGTGAGCAGCAAAGCTGAGCAGCAGAGCACAGCGCAGCAGCAGAGCACAGCAGCAGAGCACAGCGCAGCAGCAGAGCAAAGCAGCAGAGCAAAGCAGCAGAGCAAAGCAGCAGAGCGTCACTGTGTTGCTCCACGAAGCCGAGTAGCAAAGCTACAGATCGAAGCGGGCCAGCGAAACAAACCCAATCACTGCCACAGCCGCGGAGCCGGGGACCGCTTTTCCCTTGCGCACCAGCCCATTGTCAAAGGGTGGGCATGGGTGGGGTGGCGGGACCGTATGCCGCCATGGATGGCGGCATACGAGCTTACATGGACGTACTTGCAGCGGGTCCCGACACCCCGCCCATGCCCGCCCAAGCCAGGGCAGCCGCAAACCCCAGCCGTTGCTCTGCTCCAGCTCTTCAGCTCTTCAGCTCTTCAGCTCTGAAGCTCTTCAGCTCTTCAGCTCTGAAGCTCTGAAGCTCTGAAGCTCTGAAGCTCTGAAGCTCTACGACAAAAAAAACGGGCGCCGAAGCGCCCGTTCTTTCATCTCAGCAAAACGTGATGAAAAACCTCACCACACCTTGACCCGCTTCTCCGGCGCCAGATACAGCTTCTGGCCTTCCTTCACCTCGAAGGCCGGATACCACGCATCCAGATTGCGCACCGTCAACGCACGGAACTGGCCCGGCGCATGCACGTTCGTCAACAGCGAATTGCGCAGTGCCTGCTCACGCGCCTTGCTGCGCCACGCCTGCGCAAAGCCCAGGAAGAACCGCTGATCCGGCGTGAAGCCCTCCAACGTCTGGCCCGGCTTGCCCTGCAACGACAACTGATACGCATCGTAGGCCGTCGACAGACCCGCCACGTCCGCAATGTTCTCGCCCAGCGTCAAACGACCATTCACCGACACCCCCGGGAACGGACTGTAGCTGCTGAACTGCGCCGCCAGCGCATCACCGGCCGCGTTGAACTTCTTCAGATCTTCCGCCGTCCACCAGTTCTGCAGCTTGCCCGTCTCATCGAACAGCGCACCGGCGTTGTCGAAGCCGTGGCTGATCTCATGGCCGATCACCGCACCGATCGCACCGTAGTTCACCGCATCATCGGCCGCACCATCGAAGAACGGCGGCTGCAGGATCGCAGCCGGGAACACCAGACGGTTTTCCAGCGGCACGTTCATCGCATTGATGGTCTGCGGCAGCATCGCCCACTCGCTGTGGTCCACCGGCTTGCCCAGCTTGGCGATGTTGCGGCGGTACTCGAACAGCTCGGCACGCTCGGCATTGCCCAGCGCGTCATCGCGCTTGATCTCCAGGCCCGTGTAATCGCGCCATGTGTCCGGGTAGCCCATACCCACGGTCAGGCCATCGACCTTGGCTTTGGCACGCGCCTTGGTCTGCGGCGACATCCATTCCAGCGCATCGATGCGCTTGGCGAACGCGGCAATGATGTTCTTGGCCATCTCGTCCGCACGGGCCTTGGTGGCCGGATCGAAATGACGCTCGACGTACAGCTTGCCGATCGCTTCGCCGACGGCATGGTTGCTGTCATCCACCGCACGCTTCCAGCGCTCGCTCTGCTGCGGGGTGCCGTTGAGCGTGGTGCCGTGGAAGGCGAAGCGCGCATCGGCGAACGACTTGGGCAGGTACGGGGCGGCGCGGTCCAGCGCATGGAAGGCCAGGTAGTCCTTCCAGACCTCCAGCGGCTCGGTCGCGACCAGGCGCGAAATGCCGGCCACGGCCTTGGGCTGCCACACGATGAAGTCCTGCTGGGCGTCCAGGCCGGCCGAGGCCAGGAAAGCGCTCCAGTCCATGCCCGGCGCCTTGGCGCTCAGGTCGGCCTGCTTCCAGGCATTGGCGCCCTTGGCGACGTCGTTGGTGTCTTCCTGGGTGGCGTGCGCCTGGGCGATCTTGGTCTCCAGCGCGAGGATGCGCTGGGCCTTGGCCGCCGGATCGGCGACGCCGGCCAGCTGCAGCACCTGGGCGATATACGCCTGGTACTGCTTGCGGATCTCGGCCATGCGGCCGCCCTGCAGGTAGAAGTCGCGGTCCGGCAGGCCCAGGCCGCCCTGCACCAGGTACGGCGCGGTGCGGTCCGGCTGCAGCAGATCCACCGAGACCCACACACCGAACAGGCGGTCGGTGTAGAAGTTGGTGGCGTTGAGCAGGTCCACATCGGCGCGCAGGGTGCCGCCCAGCGCGGTGGCCAGCGCGGCCTTGTCGCTGATCCCGGCGATGGCGTCCAGCGCTGGTTTGACCGGGGCGGCACCGCGTGACTCGATGCCGGTCTCGTCCATGAAGGCGGCGTAGTAATCGCCGATCAACCTGGTTTCGCCCTCGGCCTTGGTATCGGCCGCGGCGCCTTCGAGGATCGCGCGGGTGTCGGCCAGGGTCTTTTCGGAAATGACGTTGAAGCTGCCGTAGCTGGAACGGTCGGCCGGGATCTCGGTGTTCTTGACCCAGGTGCCGTTGGCGAAGCCGAAGAAGTCATCGCCGGCGGCGATGCTGCGGTCCATGCCGGCGGCGTCGAAGCCGAAACTGCCAAGCTGCGGCTTGGGCGCGGCCGGTTCGGCCGGAGCGGCTTCGGGCGCGGCCGCGGCCGGCGCAGTCGCCTGGCGGTCACAGGCGGCCAGGCTCAGCGACAGGCTGGCGGCAATGGCGAGCATCAGGGTGGGGCGGCGCAGCTTGGACATTGAGCTTCTCTGCAACGGAAACATCCAAGTCTAATCCTGTCCCGGGCGTACGGTTATGCCGGCTTCGGCGGCATCGGGTACCGGATCTGCCCGTCCCCGGATTCACCGAGGTGAACGGCCCGCTGCGGTGCTTCCCGTCCTGCGCGTGCTCGTGCATGCTGGCGCGGCACGGATTCCGCGCGCGCCCCGTCGGCGCCCGCGTGACGATCAAGGCGTCAAGAATCCCGGGCAGCGGCCGCTCAGGTTTGGGGAAACCAGGAAGCGTTTACAGATGAAGTCAGCCTGTCGTTCGGGAAAAGGGTTGCGATGCCCGCGTTGAACCGTGCCCTGGCGCGGCCACTGCGGACCTTCGTGTGGCTGGGGGTTTGCCTGGGTGTGCTGCTGGCTGCCGGGCTGGTGGCCACGCTGGTCAATGATGGCCAGCGCCGACAGGAAGCCGCACAGCGCCAGAGCTCGGCGCTGGCGACCGGTGCCCAGCGCCTGCTGCGGCTGGAGCTGCGCAATCTGGAGCGGGTGATGCAGGGCATTTCCCGGGATGGTGCGCTGCTGTTCCAGCGTGTGCCGGCGCAGGCCCCTGATCTGCTCGACGCCAGCATCGCCGGCGCGCTGCAGCGGCATGCCGAACTGCACAGCATCGTGGTGGTCGACCAGTACGGGCGCGCCCTAACCAGTGGCAGCGGGGACCTGCAGCTGCCGCTGTGGGCGGTGGATGACAACCGCGGGCAGGGCAGCCAGGTGTTCCTTGGCCCACCCCAAGCGCTGGATGCCGCGCAGTGGATCCTGCCGCTGGCGCTGCCCATGGGCGGCGACCGCTGGCTGCTGGCACGGCTGCGCACGGCCGAACTGCAGTCGATCATCGGCGGCATGGACACCGGCGATGCCGGGGTGATCTCCATCACCGACCCGCATGGCTATGTGTTGGCGCGCAGTCCGGACCCGGCCGGGGTGGTGGGGCGTCGTTTCGGCCTGGCCAAGCGCGAGCTGCTGCGCCGAGACGCGTTGACGCCGCTGGGGACCGAGATCAGCGCGGTCGATGGCATCGAACGGATTTCCAGCCTCAGCACGCTGGCGCAGTACCCGCTGGCGGTCTACGCCGGGCTGGGCCGGCGCGATGTGCTGGCAGCGTGGTGGCCGTATGTGCAGGCCTCGATCGGCGTCTATCTGCTGTACTGGGCGCTGTTCGGCGCGGTGTATGTGAGCCTGCGCCGTGCCACCCGCGATCAGGACACGCTGAGCGAGGAGCTGCGCACCGGCCATGCCGAACTGCGCATGGCGCACCAGGTTGGCAAGGTCTGCACCTGGTACGTGGATGAGGATGCCTGCCTGTTGCGCTGGTCACCGCTGGCGCGTGAGATTTTCGGCATCGACATCGAGAGCCTGCCGGTCGCCGACTTCTTCGCACGCGTGCACCACGAAGACACCGTACGCATGCAGCAGGCCTTCGACGCCGCATTTGCCGGCAGCGGCGTGCTCGATGAAATGTTCCGCCTGGTGTTGCCTGGGGGCGCGATCCGCTGGGTGTCCGCGCGTGGCCAGCGGGTGGCGGTGGTGGACCGCGAGCGCCGCATGATCGGGGCATTGACCGATGTCAGCGAGCGGGTGGATGCGCTGGCCCGGGTGCAGCAGGCCGAACGACAGTTCCGGCTGCTGTTCGACCGCAACCCGGCGCCGTTCTGGGTGTTCGATCCGGACACGCTGCGCTTCCTGGAAGTCAACGAAGCGGCGGTGCGCCAGTACGGCTACAGCCGCGATGAATTCCTGGCGATGAGCATCCTGGATATCCGCCCGCGCGAAGGCTGGGAGGAGATCCGCGGGGCGATCGCCCAGGCCCGCATCGGCGACGTGCAGGATGCGCAGGTGCGCCTGCACCAGCGCAAGGACGGCACCGTGTTCGAGGTCCGTGCGCATCTGGCCCGGCTGGATTTCGATGGGCGCCAGGCCTGCCTGGTGCTGGCCGAGGACGTCAGCGAGCGCCTGGCCTACGAGCGCGACCTGGCGTATCACGCCACCCACAACCCGGCGACCGGCCTGCTCAATACGCGTGCGCTGGCCGCGCAGCTGGACGAGGAGGGCGGGGCGTACACCATTGCCTACGTGCAGTTCCGTGGCCTGCAGCTGGTCGCCGATACGCTCGGCCGGGAGGTCGGCGACGTGGTGCTGCAGGCGATGGCCAAGCGCCTGGGCGGGCTCGGCGTGCGCTATGGGCTGCTGGCCTTCCAGCCGGCCGAGGATTTCATTTTCGCCATCCGCGACGACCATCAGCGCCAGACCGCGCTGGACACTCTGGTGCAGACCGTCTCCGAGCCGGTGCGCGGGCAGGATTGGCTGCACCAGTTCGAGCCGCGCATTGGCGTGGCGGTCAAGGCCGACGCCGACACCAGCACCGCCGAGCAGGTGATCGGCATGGCCGCGCAGGCCGCGCATGCGGCGCGCGACGAAGGCAACGTGATCGCCTGGTATGACACCACCGTGAGTTCGCGCTTGTCCGAACGCCTGCGCCTGGCTGGGCGCATCCACAGCGCGATCGATACCGAGTTCGAGCTGTACTACCAGCCGATCTGCCACGCAGGCGACAGCAGCCCGGCCGCGCTGGAAGCCCTGCTGCGCTGGCCGCAGGCCGACGGCAGTTTCATTCCACCGGGTGAGTTCATCCAGCTGTGCGAAGACACCGGCCTGATCCTGGCGCTGGGCCGCTGGGTGATCCGCGCCGCCGCGCAGGCACAGCGGCAGCTGGTCGATGCCGGCTGGGACCTGCCGATCGCGGTGAATGTCTCGGCGGTGCAGTTCTTCAACAGCGACCTGGTGGCCGAGTTCACCCGCGCCAGCCAGGAGTTCGGGCTGGCCCGCGGTGCGCTGCAGGTCGAGCTGACCGAGAGCAGCCTCATGCGCAAGCCCGGCCAGGCCAAGCAGACCATGCAGCGCCTGCATGAGCAGGGCATCTGCATCTCGCTGGACGACTTCGGTACCGGCTATTCGAACATGTCCTACCTGCAGCATCTGCCGCTGGACATCCTCAAGATCGACCGCAGCTTCGTGGCGGACGTGGAAACCAATCCACGCAATGCCTCCATCTGCCGTGCACTGCTGTCACTGGGGCACAGCATGGGCCTGACCATCATCGCCGAAGGCGTGGAGACCCCCGGGCAGCACCAGTGGTTGGCCGCGCACGGCTGTGACCAGGTGCAGGGCTATCTGCTGGGCCGACCGATGCCGCTGGCCAGGGTGATCGCGCAGTTGGATGCGGTGGAGGCGTAGTTCGCCGGGCGCTGCCCGGCCGCCGCCACGCGTCATCCGCCCAGCGCTTCCACCAGGTAGTCGATGAAGCTGCGCACCTTCGGCGCCAGATGGCTGCGGCTGGTGTACACCGCATGGATGCCGATGCCCGGCACCGCCCACGCGGGCAGTACCCGCTCCAGTCGACCCTCGGCGATCGCCTCGGCCACCAGGAAGTCCGGCTGCACGATGATGCCCATGCCGGCGATGGCCGCTTCGCGCAGCACGTCGCCATTGTTGGCACGCACACCGCCACGTACCGGCACGGAGACCTCCCCGCGTGGCCCCTGCAGCTGCCACGCATCCCCGCCGCCCCAGTAGCTGTACTGCAGGCATTCGTGCGCGGAGAGATCTTCGGGTTGCTGCGGCCGGCCATGCGCATCCAGATACGCCGGCGCCGCGCACAGGCTGATCTGCGCGTCCGCCAGCTTCCGCGCGATCAGTGCCGGGCCGGGCTGGCGGGTGATGCGGATCGCCACGTCGTAGCCTTCTTCGACCATGTCCACCAGGCGGTCGGACAGCGACAGGTCCAGTTCCACCTGCGGGTAGCGCGCGCGATAGCCGGCCAGCAGTGGGCCCAGCCGGGCGATGCCATAGCTGACCGGCGCGTTGATGCGCAGCCGCCCGGAGGGCTCCAGGGCCTGCGCGCTGATGCCGGCCTCCAGCGCATCGAACTCGGCCAGCAGCCGCACGCACTCGGCGTAATAGGCCGCGCCCGTGCTGGTCGGGCTCACGCGGCGGGTCGTACGGTTGAGCAGCCGGGTCGAGAGGCGCTTTTCCAGCGCCGCGATCTGCCGGGTCACCCCGGCGGTGGACAGGTCCAGGGCCTGAGCGGCGGCACTGAAGCCGTTGCGCTCGACCACGGCGACAAACACACGCATGGCATCCAGAGTGTCCATTGTTTCTCTTTCAGAAATAAACAGCGTCGATGCATCGTATTTATTGGCAAGGCGGCGCGCAATAAGCTCAGGGCCGTCGTAGCGCTACTGGAGTCCGTGATGTCCCGATTGCCCTCCCTGTACATCTCCCATGGCTCGCCGATGACCGCGCTCAACCCCGGTCTGGTCGGTGAGCGCCTGGCGGCCCTGGCCGCGCGCCTGCCGCGACCGCGCGCGATCGTCATGGCCTCGGCGCACTGGCTGACCCATCAGCCCGTGGTTGGCGGGCATGCCCAGCCACCGACCATCCATGATTTCGGCGGTTTTCCGCAGGCGCTGTTCGATCTGCAGTACCCGGCACCGGGCGACCCCGCGCTGGCGCAGGAGATCGCGCAGCGGCTGACCGCGGCCGGCCTGCCGACCGCGATCGACCCGCACCGCGGTCTCGACCACGGTGCCTGGGTGCCGCTGCGCTTTCTGTACCCGCAGGCGGAGATCCCGGTCGTGCCGCTGGCGATCCAGCCGTTGCTTGGGCCGGCCCATCAGTTCGCGCTGGGCCGCGCGCTGGCGCCGCTGCGCGAGCAGGGCGTGCTGTTGATCGGCTCGGGCAGCATCACCCACAACCTGCACGATTGGCGCAGCTACCAGGACGGCAAGGAAGCGCCGTATGTGCGGCCCTTCATCGAGTGGGTGGAGCAGCGCCTGCAGGCCGATGACAGTGCCGCCTTGCTGGACTACCGCCGGCAGGCCCCGTACGCCGTGCAGGCGCACCCCAGCGACGAGCATCTGCAGCCGCTTCACGTCGCGATGGGTGCGGCCGGTGGCGAGGCGCTCGGTGCGCAGCGCATCGATGCCGGGATCGATGCCGGCTTCCTGGCGATGGACATCTATCGCTTCGACGGTGCCGACGTAGAGCAGCGCGCCGCATGAGCGCCGTGCTGTCCGCGAACTGAGCCTGGCGCGCCCCGCGCATTCGCGCGGCGGCGCACGTGTGGTACGTTTTTTCCTGTTTCCGGCGCCGGCTGCCTACAGCCTCCCCCGCGCTGCTTACTGGAAAATGCATGCATACCATTGAAGTCGTCCTGGCGATGCTGGTGGCGGTGGTCGCCAGCGGCTACCTGGTCCGCGTATTGCCGTTGTCGCTGCCGCTGCCGCTGGTGCAGATCGGGCTGGGCGCGGTCATTGCGGGGGTGTTCAACCGCGGCCACGCGCTGGAGCCGGAGATGTTCTTCCTGCTGTTCCTGCCGCCGCTGCTGTTCCTGGATGGCTGGCGCATCCCCAAGCAGGGCCTGTTCCGCGATAAAGGCGTGATCCTGGAACTGGCCTTCGGGCTGGTGGTGTTCACCGTCATCGGGGCCGGGTTCCTGATCCACTGGATGATCCCGGTGATGCCGCTGGCGGTGGCGTTCGCCCTGGCCGCGATCATCTCGCCGACCGACCCGGTGGCGGTCAGTTCGATCGCCTCGCGCGCGCCGATCCCCAAGCGGCTGATGCACATCCTGGAAGGCGAGTCGCTGCTCAACGATGCCTCCGGCCTGGTCTGCTTCCGCTTTGCGGTGGCGGCGGTGATGACCGGTTCGTTCTCGCTGGCGACGGCCTCGCTGACGTTCCTGTGGGTGGCGGTGGCCGGGCTGGCAATCGGTGTCGCGGTGACGCTGGGCGTGTCCACCTTCCAGCGCTGGCTGTGGCGGCGCTTCGGCGAGGAGCCGGGCGCGGCGCTGCTGGTCAACCTGTTGATTCCCTTCGCGGCCTACCTGCTGGCCGAAGAGTTCAACGCCTCGGGCATCCTCTCGGCAGTCGCCGCGGGCATCACGATGAGCTATGTGGAACTGAGCGGTCGGGTGTCGGGCAGCATGCGCGTGCAGCGCACTGCCGTGTGGAACATGCTGCAGTTCAGCTTCAACGGCATCATGTTCGTGCTGCTCGGCGAGCAGCTGCCCGGCATCGTGGAGCGCGCGATCAAGACGGTCAGCGAGAGCGGGCACCACAGCGCGTGGTGGCTGCTGGTCTACGTGGTGGTGATCAATCTGGCGCTGGTGCTGCTGCGCCTGGCCTGGGTATGGCTGTCGCTGCGCTGGAGCCTGCTGCGCGCGCGCCATCGTGGCGAGGCCCGGCAGGGCACGTCCTGGCGGATCGTGGTGGCGACCTCGGTGGCTGGCGTGCGCGGGGCGATCACCCTGGCCGGCGTGCTGACGCTGCCGCTGTTCCTGCCCGATGGCAGCGCCTTCCCGGCGCGCGATCTGGTGATCTTCCTGGCCGCGGCGGTGATCCTGATCTCGCTGGTCGGTGCCAGCATCGCGCTGCCCCGCCTGCTCAAAGGGCTGGAACTGCCGGCCGATTCGGGCGAACGCAAGGAAGAGGATCTTGCCCGCAAGCTGGCCGCCAAGGCCGCGCTGGCCGGCGTGGAGCGCACGCGCCAGCAGCTGGTGCAGAACCAGACCACCGAGAACGTGCAGCTCTACAACGACGCCGCCTCACGGGTGAGCCTGCTGTACCAGCGCAACCTGGAGAAGGACGCCGGGCCGGATGCCGATCCGGACAAGGTGAAGCGGATGGAGCAGGGCTACCGCCAACTGCGCACTGCCGGGCTCACCGCCGAGCGCGAAGAACTGTTCCGCCTGACCCGGCGTGGCAAGATCTCCGACGAGATCTCGCGCCGGCTGATCCGCAATCTGGATCTGCTGGAGACGCGGCAACGCGATTGAGGTCGCACCGTGTCACGGGTAGAGCCACCCCATGGGTGGCTGCGCGGACCCATTGAAACCCACGCGTCGGGGACGAAGGGCAGCCACCCATGGGGTGGCTCTACCCCGGCACACGTGGATCAGGCGCCGCCGGCAGACGTGGATCAGGCGTCGCCGGCGCACGTGGATCAGGCGTCCGGCTTCTGATCCAGGAAATAGGCCACCACGGTGCCCTTGATCTTGATCGTCATCGGGTTGCCGCGGCGGTCGCGGGCCTTGCCGGCCTGCACGCGGATCCAGCCTTCGCTGACCGAGTACTCTTCAACGTTGTCGCGCTCGACATCGTTGAAACGGATGCCCACGCCGCGCTCCAGCGCAGCTGCATCGTGGAAGGGGCTGGTCGGGTTGATCGCCAGGTGATCGGGAGGGGTATCGCTCATGGTCACAGGATGCTGACGACCACCAAGGCCGCCTTCTGCCGTACAGGATAAACCGCAGCGGGCCCTGCGCCGAATTTCGCTTCCTGCCAACGCCCTTGCACGGCAGAATGCGTCCCTGTCTCCAGGAATACCGGCCATGCCCGACAACAGCGATTATTTCGACTTCGAAGAAGAGGAACGCGATTTCGACGAGGACGATTTCGAGGCGCGGATCTGGAATCTGTTCGTGCTGATCAACCCGGGCGATGAAGAACTGGCCCTGCAGCAGTTCAACCGCTGGCGCGAGGCGCTGCTGGAAAGCGGCGAAGGCATCGATGAGGATGCCGACTGGCTGCCGCCGATGATGGCGGCGATCGCCTGGCAGTCCGGGTTCGAGGTGGAGCGCAGCGATGCCGATGCATTGATGTCGGCGGTGAACGAGCTGTCCGCGCGCTGGAATCTGCAGATCGACTGGGGCGGCGACCTGGACGATGAGGATTTCGCCGCCGAGGTGGATGCCCCGATGCTGATGGCCACCGCCCATGACCGCCTGCGCGAGCACAACTACGCGCTGTGGAGCGTGGATACCGGCAATGACACGCTGGCCGGGTGGGTGGCGCTGAACCGCGATGACGATGCGATGCTGGCGCTGTGCTCGCTGCTGGGCGTGGAAGTGCGGCCGGGCAGCGATCCGTTCTGAGGGCGCGATTGCGGTCTGCGTGTGCCGACCAACGGTCGGCACCTACGCCTGATACTGCTCGCGCGCGTTCGAGATCACGGCTTTGACCAGCGCACGGTCCGTATGCCGTGAGATGGCCCGTGCGCCCAAGGCGATCGCCTGCAGGCGCAACTGGGCGGGCACGTCGTAGTGCGCGCCGCTGCGGCGGTTCTGGAACGCCCGCCGCGGAATCCCGAGCTGCGCCGCCATGGCGTGCAGCTCGGGCAGGGTATCGGCCATCAGATGCGCCCAGCGCTCGCCGCGCCAGGGATGTACCGCATCGTCGATATAGACCGTCACCGGATCGCCGTGGCTCAGGCCTGCGGCTTGTCGTCGCTGGCGGCCGGGGTGGCGTCGGCGGCGGCATCGGTGCCGGCCTCGTCTGCCACCGGGGCGTCTTCGCTGGCGTCGGCAGCGGTTTCAGCGGTTTCGGCGTCTTCGCCTTCTTCGCCTTCCACGCCTTCAAACTCGGAGACCAGCTGGGTCAGGTACTCGTCGGCGGTCTTGCCTTCGTCGGCGGCCAGGTCGTCGATCAGCTGCTGCAGCTGGCTCGAGTATTCCAGGTTGACCTTGCGGCCTTCCTTTTCCTGGACGTTGGACAGGTGCTTGAGCATCGCCAGCATCGGGACCGGGTTGTCGGCGTTGCCCATGGTCTGGCCGCCGATGGCCAGCAGCCATTCGGTGCCCTGCAGGCCGATCGCAGCGACGACCTGACCTTCTTCGTTGGTCAGCACGGCATGGTTCTGCACCGGCTGCTGGGCGTTGAGGCGGTTGATCGGACGCTTGGGCTGCTGCTTCTTGCGCTTGTCGCGCTTGGCCTTGGACTGCTTGGACATGAGTGCGGTCTATCTACAAAAGGGAAGACCCATTGTAGTGCCGGCCGCTGGCCGGCTCCACGCATTCCGTAAAGGGCGCATATCCCCGGCCGCTGGCCGGCTCCACGCATTCCGTGAAGGGCGCATATCCCCGGCCGCTGGCCGGCTCCACGGATTCCCTGAATTCCCTCTGCAGCCGCCGCCGCCGCGCCCCTTAAGGCGCGACAGCCGGCGCAAGCGTCGCCTGGATATCGGCGTCGGCAGCGGTGGGCGACAGCGCCACTTCCTGCCCGGCACCGGCCAGGGCCGCCGCTTCGGCCGCCTTGGTCATCACCACGATGCTGATCCGGCGGTTGATCGGGTTGTCCGGCTGGGTGCGGTCGAACAGCACCGAGGAGGACAGGCCGACCACACGGGTCACCTTGTCTTCGGTCATGCCGCCATCCAGCAGGGCCCGCCGGGCGGCGTTGGCGCGGTCGGCGCTGAGCTCCCAGTTGCTGTAGCCATGGGCCGCGTTGTAGGCAGTGATGTCGGTATGGCCGGTGATGCTGATCCGGTTCGGCACGTGGTTGATGAACTGCGACAGCTCGCGCAGGATCTCGCGCGTATACGGCTTGAGCGAGGCGCTGCCCATGTCGAACATCGGGCGGTTCTGCTTGTCCACGATCTGGATGCGCAGGCCTTCGGGGGTGAGGTCGAGCAGCAGCTGGTCCTTGAACGGCTCCAGCGCCTGGCTCTTGCTGATCGCTTCTTCCAGCTCCTGCTTGAGCGCTTCGAGCTGGCGTTTTTCGCGCTCGCGCTCGTCCTGCTGCGGCACCGGCCTGGAGGCCTGCTGGTTCTGGAAGGGATCGTTGCTGTTGCCGCGCGAGATGTCGGTCGCGCCGCCCAGCTTGATCATCGAGGTGCTGGCGCCGCCCGGGCCGGCCATGCCCGGGGCCGGGGTGGAACTGCTGCCGGCCAGCGGGCTGGGGTTGCGGAAGTACTCGGAGATTGCCGCGCGCTCCGGCTTGCTGGTGGCGGCCATCAGCCACAGCACCAGGAAGAAGGCCATCATCGCGGTCACGAAGTCGGCATAGGCCACTTTCCAGGCGCCGCCATGGTGCGCGGCATGCCCGGCCTTCTTGACCCGGCGGACGATGACGGTGGGTTTGGTCTCGGCCATGGCGCTGCCTTACTTGACCGTCTTGAGGTGCTGTTCGAACTCGCTGAAGCCCGGGCGCACGTTGGACGGCAGGGTCTTGCGGGCGAATTCCAGCGCGATCTTCGGGTTGTAGCCGCGCAGGCAGGCCAGCAGGGCGGTCTTCACCGATTCGTAGATGCGTGCGTCCTGTTCGGCGCGCGCTTCCACGGCCGAGGCCAGCGGGCCGACGAAGCCATAGGCCAGCAGGATGCCCAGGAAGGTGCCGACCAGCGCGCCGGCGACGTGCGCGCCGACTTCAGTGATTTCCCCGCCGATCGAGCCCATGGTGATCACGATGCCCAGCACCGCGGCGACGATGCCGAAGCCGGGCAGGCCGTCGGCGACCTTGTTGAGCACCGCGGCCGGCTGCATCGCCTCGCCATGGTGCTTCTCCAGCTCCATCTCCAGCAGCGGTTCCAGCTCGTGCGGCTCGATGTTGCTGCCGATCATCAGGCGCAGACAATCGGTGATGAAGTCGACCAGGTGATGGTCGGCCTGCACCTTGGGGTAATTGGCGAAGATACTGCTCTCGGCCGGGCGCTCGACGTGGTCTTCCAGCGCCATGAAGCCTTCGCGGCGCGCCTTGTTGAGCAGTTCGTAGAGCAGGCTCAGGACGTCGATGTAGTCCTGCTGCTTGTAGCGCGGCCCCTTGAACACGCCCACGGTGGCCTTCAGGGTCTGCTTCACGGTTTTGACCGGGGTGCCGACCAGGAACGCACCCAGCGCCGCACCGCCGATGATCACCAGTTCATAGGGCTGCCACAGCGCGCCGAGTTTGCCGTGCGCCCCCACGTAACCGCCGAGCACGCTGAGGATGACGACGAGAAGTCCAACGATGATGAGCATGGGGCCGACGCGGGAAGGGGATACCTCCATGTCGGCCCCTTCACACCCTTTCTGAAGGGGGGTGTTCGCTCGATGTCACACTTTTCCGGATTCAGGCGGCCGGCTCGGCTTCCGCACCCCCGCGCTGCAACGGATCCGGATAGGCCTGCCCGTTGGGCGTGAACGACAGCGAGACCGAGTTCAGGCAGTGGCGCTCATGGGTCGGCGGCGGGCCATCCGGGAAAACATGGCCGAGATGGCTGTCACACCGCGCACAGACGATCTCGGTGCGGACCATGCCATGGCTGGCGTCGCGGATCTCGCGGACATGCGCCGGGTCGAAGGGCGCGAAGAAGCTCGGCCAGCCGGTGCCGGAGTCGAACTTGGTGCTGGAGCGGAACAGCGGCAGGCCGCACAACCGGCAGCCGTAGACCCCGTCCTGCTTGTTGTCCAGGAAGACCCCGCAGAACGGCGCCTCGGTGCCGTGATGCAGCAGCACGCGCTGCTCATCGGCGCTGAGGCCGGCCACCAAGGCCTGGCGCTGGGCGTCGGTGGGCGGGGAAAGGTCGAAAGCTGTCATAAACATTCCCTATTGATGTGGTACGTAGATTGGGCTGTTGCCTGTAGAGGTTCAAGCCGGGGCATTCATCGTGCTGATACCCATGGCGGCGCATGGTGAAGACCTGAACCGCCGCCGGGAGATCGCCATGTACCGCCCACGTCGCCTCGCCGCTGCCTTGCTGGTGCTGCTGCCGTTGACCGCGGCCGCGCAGATCGGCCCGCCGCCCACGCCCACCGCGACGCGGCCGGTGGTCACGCCGCAGCGCGCGCCACAGCCCCCGGCCGTGCAACCGGTGCCGGTCGACAGCCTGTCCGACAGGATGGCCCCGGTGAAGTCGTCCTCGCAGACCCAGCAGCAGCTGCGCACGCACCCGATCCAAAGCAAAGGCCCCGCGCAGCCCGCACCGCTGCAGGGCCCGGCCGTGCAGAGCAAGGTCTACGACCGCCACGGCCGGATCATTCCGGGGGTCAAGCAGGTAGGCCCGAACCGCGTGCTCGATACCCGCACCGGCCGCTATTACGACGCCGTCCCCAGCGCTGACGGCCAACAGATCAAGCCCTGACTCCCGGGGTGGCAGGCGGGCAACATGAATGGTTTACATCGCCGCCCGCGCAGTCATCCCCGTCAACGCAAGGCCTCACTGTTTTTTCGCCTGTGATTAACCGGATCGGCGGGACCCTGTACCCGCGCCGCAACACAGCGCATCCCCCGAGGTTTTTCGAGAAGAGTGCAATCATGGCTAACCAGCAGAACCGCAGTCCCGGCAAGACGCCGCAGGAGCAGCAGGGCAGTCAGCAACAGAACCAGAAGCCCGGCCAGCAGAACCAGCAGCAGTGGGACCAGCAGAATCAGAAGGGCGGCAAGCAGCAGGACCAGAAGCATCAGGACCAGAAACAGCAGCGCTGATGCGCTTGGCGCAATGAACAAGGGCGGTACGCACATGCGCGCCGCCTTTTTGCGTTTCAGCCACGCCACTCAGTCACGCGACCGGATCAATCTGGAATCGGCAGGGTCAAGGTCTCCTTGACCTCTTCCATCACGATGTAGCTCTTGGATTCGCGCACGTGCGGCAAGGTCAACAAGGTGCTGCCCAGCAGCTTGCGGTACGAGGCCATCTCGCTGATGCGGGCCTTGAGCAGGTAGTCGAAATCGCCCGAGACCAGATGGCATTCCAGCACATTGGGCAGCTTCAACGCCGCGCGCCGGAACTCTTCAAAGATGTCGCCGGATTTGTAGGCCAGGCTGATCTCCACGAACACCAGCAGGCTGGCCTTGAGGTAATGCGGATCAAGCTTGGCGTAGTAGCCGGTGATGGCCCCGTCGCGCTCCAGCCGGCGGACGCGCTCGGTGCACGGCGTGGTCGACAGCCCGACCCGCTCGCCCAGTTCGGTGAAGGAGATCCGACCCTCGGCCTGCAGGATGCGCAGGATCTTGCGGTCGATCTTGTCCAGTTCACGGGCACGCGTGGCCATCGGCGTCAGCCTCTCAAGGATGTTCGCGAGACAATACCCTGCCTGATGCTGGAAAAACAGGCGAATTGCTTGGTTGCGGCTGACTATACTTCCTCAATTATGGTCCCGGCGTGCTCCTGCGCAGGGAATGATCGGGTTGGAGAGGTGTCATGCGCGTTCTAGTCCTTGGCAGCGGTGTGATCGGCACGACCAGTGCCTGGTACCTGCGGCAGGCCGGGTTTGAAGTCACGGTCGTCGACCGCCAGCCCGGTCCGGCGCTGGAAACCAGTTTCGCCAACGCAGGCCAGCTGTCGTTCGGCTATACCTCGCCGTGGGCAGCGCCCGGCGTGCCGCTCAAGGCCGTCAAGTGGCTGTTCGCCGAGCATGCGCCGCTGGCCATCCGCCCGGGCCTGGACTGGCACCAGTACCGCTGGCTGGCGCAGATGCTGCGCAACTGCACGCATGAGCGCTATGCGATCAACAAGGCGCGCATGGTGCGCATGTCCGAGTACAGCCGCGACTGCCTCAACGAGCTGCGCCGCGAGACCGGCATCGAGTTCGAAGGCCGCGACCTGGGCACCACCCAGTTGTTCCGCACCCAGCAGCAGCTGGACGCCTCGGCGCAGGACATCGAGGTGCTGGCCCAATACGGCGTGCCCTACGAGGTGCTTGATCGCGACGGCATCATCGCCCACGAACCGGCGCTGGCCGGCGTGGCCGACAAGCTGGTCGGCGCGCTGCGCCTGCCGCGCGACCAGACCGGCGATTGCCAGTTGTTCACCCGTCGCCTGGCGCAGATGTGCGTCGATGCCGGGGTGGAGTTCCGCTTCGACCAGGACATCGCCGGCCTGCAGAGCGAGGGCGACCGCATCACCGGTGTACGCATCGATGGCAAGCTGGAAACCGCCGATCACTACGTGGTCGCGCTGGGCAGCTATTCGCCGTCGCTGGTCGCACCGCTGGGCATGCAGCTGCCGGTGTACCCGCTCAAGGGCTACTCGCTGACGTTGCCGATCACCGACCCGGCGATGGCCCCGACCTCGACCATCCTGGATGAAAGCTACAAGGTGGCCGTGACCCGCTTTGACGACCGCATCCGTGTGGGTGGCATGGCCGAAGTGGGCGGGTTCGACCTGTCCCTCTCGCCGCGCCGCCGCGCCACGCTGGAGAAGGTGGTGCGCGATCTGTACCCGGAGGGCGGCGACCTGTCGCGCGCCGAGTTCTGGACCGGCCTGCGCCCGGCCACGCCGGACGGCACCCCGGTGGTCGGCGCCACGCCGTACCGCAACCTGTTCCTCAATACCGGCCACGGCACCCTGGGCTGGACCATGGCCTGCGGCTCCGGCCGCTACCTGGCCGACCTGATGGATGCCCGCCAGCCGCAGATCAGCACCGAAGGCCTGGATATTTTCCGCTACACCCACCATGCCGCGTCCGTCCGTCACCGTGAGTCGAGTTCATGCGCCCAGCCCGTGCGTTGATTGACCTGGACGCGCTGCGCAGCAATTACCGGCTGGCACGCGAACTGGGGGGCGGCAAGGCCGTTGCGGTGATCAAGGCCGATGCCTACGGGCACGGTGCGGTGCGCTGCGCCCGCGCGCTGCAGACCGAGGCCGATGCGTTCGGCGTGGCCTGCATCGAGGAAGCGCTGGAACTGCGGGCGGCCGGTATCACCGGCCCGATCCTGCTGTTGGAAGGCTTCTTCGATGCCGACGAACTGCCGCTGATCGTCGAGCACGACCTGTGGTTCGCGGTTGGCGCTCCGTGGCAGGTGGAGGCGGTGGCCGCGTTTCCGACCACCGCCACGCTCACCGTGTGGTTGAAGCTGGACAGTGGCATGCATCGCCTGGGCCTGTGGCCGGACGAGTTCCGCGCCGCGCACGCCACGCTCAGTGCGCTGGCGCATGTCGGGCCGATGGTGCTGATGACCCACATGGCGCGTGCCGACGAGCTGGACAGCCCGCGCACCCGCGAGCAGGCCGACGTCTTCGCGGCCGCCATCGAAGGCCTGACCGGGCAGACCAGCCTGTGCAACTCGCCGGCGCTGCTGGGCTGGCCGGAGGTGCGCAGTGACTGGGTGCGCCCAGGCCTGATGCTGTACGGGATCAACCCGATGCCGGCGCACACGGCCCTGACCGAGCGCCTGCGCCCGGTGATGACCATGCGGTCGAAAATCTTTGCCGTGCGCGACATCGCGGTCGGCGAGCCGGTCGGCTATGGCGCGCGCTTCGTCGCGCAGCGGCCGACCCGGGTGGGCGTCGTGGCCCTCGGCTATGCCGATGGCTACCCGCAGTTCGCGCCGAACGGCACCCCGGTGCGCATTGATGGACAGCCCGGCATCGTGATCGGTCGGGTCTCGATGGACATGCTCACCGTGGATCTGACCCACCTGCCGCAGGCCGGCATCGGCAGCACGGTGACGCTGTGGGGCGATGCGCCGCGCATCGAGGCCCTGGCGCCGCTGTGCGGGGTCAGTGCCTACCAGCTGCCGTGCGGCGTGAAGCGAGTCGTGCGCGAGTACGCTGACGGCTGAGCCGCCACCGGCGATGCCGGGTGCATGAAAAAGGCGGCGCTGATGCGCCGCCTTCGTCCTGTCAGAGCCAACGGCTCAGGTATTGGCCGTGGCCTCATTGCGCAGATCGCGCCGGATCCAATCATCCAGCAGGCGCTTCTCGTAGCGCAGCGGGTCGGTGTCGCTCTGCCGTCCGATGTTGTGCAGGTAGCCGGTGTCCTGCAGCTTGCGCTCACCTTCGCCGATCACCTGTCCCTGGGCATCCTTCAGGGTGTACGTCAGGGTCACGCGCGGGGGGTAGATATCGCGCATCACCCGGATGTCGTTGGCGCGCGGGCCGTGCCACGGCTCGTAATCGCCGGCGCGCTTGATGTCGGTGAAGGTCACCTCCAGCGTCTGGCCGGGCTGCAGTGCCTTGCTGGCGGTGGTCTGCACGTATTTGGCCAGCTGCTGTACCCAGTCACCACGTTCGGCTTCAAAGCGGTTGTTGCTCAGCCGGATCTCGGTGAACTGGGCCGGGTCGGTCCACATCACCTGGACCGGACCCTCCGCCTTGAGCGCGCGCGGGGCCTGCGGATCGGTCACGGTGCGTGGGGCGGCGGAGGCACTGCCGATGAGCAGCAGGCCGGCCAGGGCGCCGGCGATCAGGGATGTGCGGTTCATGACAACTCCTGGGCGCGATCACAAGGGGGATCAGGCACCCAGTGTGATCCTGATCCGGGTGAGGGACAATCCACGCGTGTATGCTCCGGCACTGCGGTTGGCGCCAATTCACCCAGGCCGCCCCCGACCCCCGGCGCTTGACGCTGCGAATACGCGCGTTGGCCGATCCTGTCCTCCTCTGTTTCGCCAGTTGCCTCATTGACGCCCTTGCCCAGCCTGCCCACCTCGACGTTGGAACGCGCCTCCTTCCTGGCTTCATCGCCGGATCCGGCCCTGTATCGCACGGTACTTGAACGCCTGAATGCGGGGTTCTGCATCATCGAAGTGATCTTCGACGATGCCGGGGTGGGTGTGGACTACCGGTTTGTCGAGGTCAACGAGGCGTTTTCACGCAATACCGGGCTGAGCAACGTCTGCGGACAGCGGATGAGCAGCCTGCAACCCGGCCATGAATCCGACTGGTACCGCACCTATGGCGAGGTGGCGCGTAGCGGGCAGGCACGGCAGTTCGAGATGGAAGCGCGCGCGCTGAACCGGTGGTACTCGGTGGAAGCGGTCAGCGTGGGCGAGCCGGACGAGCCTCTGGTGGCCGTGGTGTTCTTCGACATCACCAACCGCAAGCACATCGAGGTGGAGCTGGCCGAAAGCGAGGCGCGCTTCAGCGCGCTGGCCGATGGCCTGCCGATGCCGGTCTGGGTGCTGGATGAGCGCGGCCATTCGCGCTTCGTCAACAGTGCCTTCAGCGAGTTTTTTGGAGGCGATGAGCAGCGCGTGCCGGATGATGTCTGGCGTGGCCTGGTGCATCCCGATGATGCTTCGGTGTTCGATTACGAACTGCAGGAGGCGCTGAAATCGCAGCGCTCCATGCATGCACTGGTGCGCGGCCGTCGCGCCGATGGCCAATGGCGCTGGCTGGAAATGAACGCCCGGCCGCGCTTCTCGCGCATGGGCCGTTTCATCGGTCTGGCGGGCAGCAGTCCGGATGTGACCGAGCGCCGCGAGATCGAAATGGCGCGCGAGGAACTGCTGCAGTCCGAACGTGCGGCGCGCAGCGCGGCCGAGAACATGGCGCGGCTGAAGGATGAATTCCTGGCCACGCTCTCGCACGAGCTGCGTACCCCGCTGACCACCATCCTGGGCTGGAGCGAACTGCTGCTGCAGCGCATCGACAACACCAGCCCCATGTACAAGGGCCTGGGCGTGATCGCCAACAGTGCGATGGCGCAGAAGCGGTTGATCTCGGACATGCTGGACCTCAGCAGCATGCTGCTGGGCAAAGTGCAGCTGGAAGTGGAAATGCTGGATCTGCGTGCGCAGCTGGAAGAGGCGATGCGCGCGCAGGAGCTGGTCGCCGAAGGCAAAGCGTTGTCGATGGAGCTGGTGATGCCCGACGAGCCCTGTCTGGTGCTCGGCGATGCCACCCGCCTGCAGCAGGTGCTGTGGAACCTGCTTTCCAACGCGATCAAATTCACCCCGGCCGAGGGGCGCGTGGTGCTGACCCTGGCTGCGGACGGCGGGCACTGGTCGATCAGCGTCACCGATTCCGGCGACGGCATCGCGCCGGAGTTCCTGCGTCATCTGTTCAGCCGGTTCCGCCAGGCGGACGGCACGACCACGCGCCGGCATGGCGGCCTGGGCCTGGGCCTGGCGATCGTGCAGCAGCTGGTGGAGCTGCATGGCGGTGCGGTGGCAGCCAGCAGCGACGGCCATGGCCACGGGGCCACCTTCAACGTGCGCCTGCCGCGCTACCAGCCGCAGGCCGACGGTCGTCCGCTGCGCGAAGTGTTCAGCGGCCCGATCACCGAGCAGATCATCGAGCCGTACCCACTCAAAGGCCTGCACCTGTTGGCTGTGGAAGATCAGCCCGAAGTACTGGAGTATCTCCGGCGGCTGCTGGAAGAGCAGGGCGCCTCGGTCACCACGGCGTCCTCGGCCGGCGAAGCGCTGGCACTGCTCAACGAGAAAGGCCATGACGACATCGATGCGCTGCTGACCGATATCGGCATGCCCGGGATGGACGGTTACGGGCTGGTGCGCACCCTGCGCGACAACATGGGCGTCGAGCCGGAGGCACTGCCTGCGGTCGCGGTGACGGCGCTGGCACGTGCGGACGACCGCAAGCGTGCGTTGGCGTCGGGCTTCCAGGAGCATGTGGCCAAGCCGTATTCGGTCGCGCAGCTGGTAGCCGCTGTACGCGGTGTCCTGGGCGGCACGCGCTGAGTCCTGCGTTGGCGGCGTGTTGACGCCGCCGCGGGCACACTGGGGCGCACGCCACAGGAGTTGCCATGTCCCGCTACGCCCCCCGCATCCATACCGATCCGGCCGCCATCGCGGCGCTGGAAGCCCTGCTGCCACAGCTGCACGGCCAGACCCAGGTCGAACTCACGCTTGAGGATGGCAGCCGCCTGCTGGGCACCGTCGCGGTGCAGCCGACGCTGCAGCAATACCGCGACGCCGAAGAGAACGAAGGCAGCAATGGCCAGCTGCGGTTGGACGATCTGGATACCCCGGTCCAGCAGCACGTGGTGTGGCTGGACCAGATCAAGGCCATCCGGCAGCTGCCCTACCGCGAGTGATCGCGGCGGGCAGGTGCGGGTGGGCAGGGTTCAGTGGGTGAATTCGCTGGGCTCGGCCTCGAAGCGGCGCGCGTAGGCCCGTTCCTCGGCGATCCGGGCCACCTCGTCATCGGCCAGGTCCGGGGCGCCATAGACCGCGTAGGCCACGCTGCCATCGGCGGTCTTGCCGACCTGGTGCAGGCGGTAGCGGGAATGGCCGCCGCCGGTGTCTTCGGGGTAATGCACCGGTGGCTGGCTGCCCTCCATGTCCATCTCGCTGTTGTCGACTACGCCACCGACGAACAATGCACGCATGAGCCATCTCCACGGGAAGTGAGGCTCCACCCTGCCGGTTTGGATGTTGTCAGGGCATCAACAGGACGTTGAATAAACGCAAATCCGGGTGGGGCGGGGCGAACCGGTAGAATGGCGGCCTCTTTTCAAGATGTGCCCCCGCATGGCTGCCCAGCACGACGCTCCCCTGGAAACCCTGTTCCTGCCCTTCGCCAGTGGCGCACTGTCCTGGCCGGCCGGCCCCGTGCTGTTCCTGCGCGCCCGCGATGGCGCACCGCTGCGCGAGCATGCCCAGCCGGCGCAGCTGGTCTGCGAACAGAGCTTCCGCCCGTTCGCCGACGCCCTGGAAACCAGTGGCTGGACCGTGCGTGACGAGCAGCAGCTGGCCGGCGATGCCACCCGCTACGCCGTGGTGCTGGTGCTGCCGCCGCGCCAGCGCGAGGAAGCCAAGGCCCTGTTCGCCCGTGCGCTGGCCCTGACCGCCCCGGGTGGCATCGTGGTGGCCTGCCAGCACAACAACGAAGGCGCGCGCTCCGGCGAAGGCGACCTGCAGCAGTTGGCCGGCCTCGGCGGCAAGCTGACCAAGAACCACTGCCGTGCCTACTGGACGGCGCCGCTCAACGGCCAGCACGACGCTGCGCTCGCGCAGCGCTGGGCCACCCTGGACGCGCCGCGCGCGATCCTTGGCGGCCGCTTCCAGAGCCGCCCGGGCATCTTCGCCTGGGACCGCATCGACCCGGCTTCCGCGCTGCTGGTCGAGCAGCTGCCGGCCGATCTGGCTGGGCGTGGGGCCGATCTGGGCGCCGGCTTCGGCTATCTCTCGGCCGAAGTGCTGGCGCGCTGCCCGAACGTGACCGCGCTGGACCTGTACGAGGCCGAAGGCCGCGCGCTGGCGCTGGCCCGCGAGAACCTCGCCGCGCTCGGCAAGCCGGCGGCGCTGGCCTATCACTGGCAGGACGTCACCGCCGGGATCGAGGGCGAGTACGACTTCATCGTGACCAACCCGCCGTTCCACACCCCGTCGCGCGCGGATCGCCCCGACATCGGCCAGCGCTTCATCGCCGTGGCCGCACAGGCGCTGCGCCCGGGCGGCCGGATGTGGCTGGTGGCCAACCGCCACCTGCCGTACGAGCAGATCCTCAATGAGAGCTTCGGCCAGGTCCGCGTGGCTGCCGAGCGCGATGGCTTCAAGCTGATCGAAGCGACCAAGGCCAGCAAGAGCGCCACGCCGGTCCGCACGCCGCGCAGCACCGAGCCGAAGTGGGGCCGCGGAGGCCGCGCATGAAGCTGGTCAAGCTGTTGGCCAACCTGGGCTATGGCAGCCGCAAGCAGGTGCAGGGGATGTTCCGCGCCGGCCTGATCACCGATGCCGAGGGCGAGGTGCTGTACGCCGATGACGCGGTCGCGCATGAGGCGATCCGGGTCGAGGGCGAGCCGCTGGACCCGCCGCAGGGGCTGACCCTGCTGCTGCACAAGCCGCGCGGCTACACCTGTTCGACCAAGGACAAGGGCCGGCTGATCTACGACCTGCTGCCGCCGCGTTACCGCGACCGCGCGCCGGTGCTGTCCTCGGTGGGCCGCCTGGACCGCGACACCAGCGGCATGCTGCTGATGACCGACGACGGCGCGCTGCTGCACCGGATCGTGTCGCCGAAGTCGCGCCTGGACAAGGCCTACGAGGTCACCCTGGCCGAAGATCTGCGCGGCGATGAAACCGCGCGTTTCGCCAGCGGCGGCCTGCTGTTGGAATCGGATGACAAGCCGCTGCTGCCGGCCGAGCTGCACGTGAACGGTCCGCGCCAGGCGCAGCTGGTCCTGCACGAGGGCCGTTACCACCAGGCCCGCCGGATGTTCGCGGCCGTTGGCAACCACGTCGAGGCGCTGCACCGCAGCCGCATCGGTGGGCTCTCGCTGGGCGAGCTGCCTGAAGGTGAGTGGCGCATGCTGGATGCGGCCGATCTCGAGACGCTGTTCAACGTCCCATGACGGCCTTCGCCGCGCTGCCGTTCCTGCCCGACGCCGTCATCTTCGACATGGACGGCCTGATGATCGACAGCGAGCGCGTCTCCATCGCGTGCTGGTCGCAGGCCGCGCAGGAACTGGCACTGCCCTTCCCGGAGGGGTTCTGGCTGCGCATGGTGGGCCTGGGCGACCGCGATTGCGAACGCCTGCTGCTGCAGACGGTGAATGCCGAGCAGGTCGCCGCGCTGTTCGCGCGCTGCCACGACCTGTACGAAGCGCGCACGCAGCAGGGGCTGCCGCTGCGCCCCGGCATCCTGGAGATCCTGCAGCTGCTGCACGATCACGGCGTTCCGCGTGCGGTGGCGACCTCCACCCGCCAGCCGCGTGCCTCGCGCAAGCTGGCAGCGGCCGGGCTGCTGCCGTTCTTCGAGGTGGTGGTGACCAGCAGCGATGTGTCGCATCCCAAGCCTGCCCCGGACATCTACCTGCTGGCCGCGCAGAAGCTGGGCAAGGACCCGGCGCGCTGCCTGGCGCTGGAAGACTCCCCGGCCGGTATCCGCGCGGCAGTGGGGGCGGGCATGACGGCGATCCAGGTGCCGGACCTGGTGCATCCGGATGAGGAACTGCGTGCGCTGGGGCATCGCATCGTGGATTCACTGCTGGACGCACGGCAGTTGTTGGTGCCGCTGCTGCCGGTGACCCGCGCCCGATAACCAACGGCGTTGCCCGTCTGGACCACGAAAAAGCCCGGCACATGGCCGGGCTTTTTCATGCGGACACAGGCTGCCGTCAGAGGCGGCTGAACACCAGCGCCGCATTCGTGCCGCCAAAGCCGAAGCTGTTGGACATCACGGTGTTCAGCTGTGCCGGCTGCGTCTCGCGCACGATCGGGAAGCCTTCCACCAGCGGGTCCAGCTCGCCGATGTTGGCCGAGCCGGCGATGAAGCCATCGCGCATCATCAGCAGGCAGTAGATCGCTTCATGCACGCTTGCCGCACCCAGCGAGTGGCCCGACAGCGCCTTGGTCGAGGACAGCGGCGGGATGCTCTCGCCGAACACTTCGCGCACGGCCTTCAACTCGGTGACGTCGCCCAGCGGGGTCGAGGTGCCATGCGTGTTGAGGTAGTCGATCGGGGCGGTGATGTGCTCCATCGCCATGTTCATGCAGCGCACCGCGCCTTCACCGGACGGGGCGACCATGTCGGCACCGTCGGAGGTGACGCCGTAACCGACCAGCTCGGCATAGATGCGCGCGCCACGGGCCACGGCGTGGTCGTAGTCTTCCAGCACCAGCATGCCGCCGCCGCCGGCGATGACGAAGCCGTCGCGGTCCTTGTCGTACGGGCGCGAGGCCGAGGCTGGCGTGTCGTTGAAGCGGGTCGACAGGGCGCCCATCGCATCGAACATCACGCTCATCGACCAGTGCAGGTCTTCACCGCCACCGGCGAACATCACGTCCTGCGCACCATGACGGATCAGATCCGCAGCGGCGCCGATGCAATGCGCGGAGGTGGCGCAGGCGGCCGACAGCGAGTAGCTCAGGCCCTTGATCTGGAACGCGGTGGCCAGGCAGGCCGACACGGTCGAGCACATCGTGCGCGGCACCATGTACGGGCCGACCTTGCGCACGCCACGGGCGCGCAGGATGTCGGCCGATTCGACCTGCCACTGGCTGGAGCCGCCGCCGGAGCCGGCGATCAGGCCGGTCCGCGGGTTGGCGACCTGCGCCTCGTCCAGGCCGGCATCGGCGATCGCGTCGCGCATGGCGATGTACGCATACGCCGAGGCATCGCTCATGAAGCGCTTCACCTTGCGGTCGATCTGCGCATCCAGGTCGAGCTCGATGTTGCCGCCGACATGGCTGCGCAGGCCGGCTTCGGCATGATCGGGCAGGTGGCGGATGCCGGCGCGGCCTTCACGCAGTGCGGAGGACACGGTGTCCAGATCGTTGCCCAGGCACGAAGTGATGCCCATTCCGGTAATGACGACGCGACGCATCAGAAGTTCTCAGTGGAAGTGAACAGACCTACACGCAGGTCTTTGGCAGAGTAGATTTCGCGACCGTCCACCAGCATGCGGGCGTCGGACTGTGCCATCACCAGCTTGCGGTTGATGACGCGCGAGATATCGATTTCGTAGGTGACGCGCTTGGCGCTCGGCAGTACCTGGCCGGTGAATTTGACTTCGCCGCAGCCCAGGGCACGGCCACGGCCGGGCGCACCGATCCAGGTCAGGAAGAAGCCGGTCAGCTGCCACATGGCATCCAGGCCCAGGCAACCGGGCATGACCGGGTCGCCGAGGAAGTGGCAGTCGAAGAACCACAGGTCAGGGCGGATATCCAGTTCCGCGCGTACCATGCCTTTGCCATGGGGACCGCCGTCCTCGCGGATATCGGTGATGCGATCGAACATCAGCATCGGATCATTGGGCAGGCGGCCGCTGCCCGGGCCGAACAGTTCACCGCGGGCGCTGGCCAGCAGCTGGTCGCGCGAGAACGCGTTGAGACGAGTCATGGAAAACGCAATCCTGAGGAAGTTGTCATCGGGGTGAGCCGACCACAGGTCGACTGCTCTTGCATGAAGCAAGTGCTCAAGAGTGCATGAGAAAAAGTGATTCAATCAAACGTTTTAACCGTACGCCGCCGTAGTGTTTTCAGGTTCAAAAACGCATGTTGTTGTTATCCAACAACCATACTGCGGCGTGTGGCTGTAATCTTGTTCATCTGAATCCGAGTGCCAACGCCCGTGTCCCGCCCCCGCAAGATCATTCACGTCGACATGGATGCGTTTTACGCGTCCGTGGAGCAGCGTGACGACCCTTCCTTGCGGGGCAAACCGGTGGTGGTGGCGTGGCGGGGCATGCGTTCGGTGGTGTGCGCAGCCTCGTACGAGGCGCGTGTGTTTGGCGTGCGTTCGGCGATGCCTGCGCTGCGCGCGGAGCGGCTGTGTCCGGAGGCGGTGTTCGTGCCGCCGGATTTCGCCCGCTACAAGGCGGTGTCACGCCAGGTACGCGAGATTTTCCTGCGGCATACGGATCTGGTGGAGCCGTTGTCGCTGGATGAGGCGTATCTGGATGTGACCGAGCACAAAGGCGGGATGACGGTGGCGACGGAGATCGCGCAGATCATCCGCGCGCAGATCCGCGAAGAGACGCAGCTGACTGCCTCGGCGGGGATCGCGCCGAACAAGTTCCTGGCCAAGATCGCCTCGGATTGGCGCAAGCCGGATGGGCAGTTCGTGGTGCCGCCGCATCGTATCGAGCAGTTTCTGACGCCGCTGCCGGTGAATCGTGTGCCGGGCGTGGGCAAGGTGATGGCGGCGAAGCTGGCCGAGCTGGGGGTGGCGACGGTGGGTGATCTGCGTGCGCTGCCGCTGGAGGAACTGGAGGCGCGGTTCGGGACGTTCGGCGGACGGTTGTTCAATCGGGCGCGCGGTGTGGATGAGCGCCCGGTGGAACCGGATCAGCCGGTGCAGTCGATTTCGTCGGAGGATACGTTCGCCGAGGATCTGTTGTTGGAGGATCTGGCGCCGGCGATCGTGCAGTTGGCGGAGAAGACATGGCTGGCGACGCGCAAGACGGACCGGGTGGGACATACGGTGGTGCTGAAGTTGAAGACGTCGCAGTTCCGGATCATTACGCGGAGTTTTACGCCGGAGTCGCCGCCGGATTCGTTGGAGGAACTGCGCGATATTGCGTTGGGGCTGCGGGCGCGGGTGGAGTTGCCATTGGAGACGCGGTATCGGTTGGTGGGGGTGGGGTTGGGGGGCTTCCGGGAGCGGGAGGTGGTGCGCCAGCCGGGGTTGTTTGATCACCTGGGTGATGGCTGACGGTTTTTCTGTTTGCGGTGACGGCAACGGCAACGGCAACGGCAACGGCAACGGCTGAGGCAACGGCTGAGGCGCTGGGGTCCGGGTGATGAGGGTTTGGGACGACGCGGGTGGGGTATCGGGACCCGCTGCAAGTACGTCCCTGTAAGCTCGTGTGTTGCCATCCATGGCAACACACGGTCCCGATACCCCACCCGCGTCGTCCCCCCGACACTGGGTCGGTGCGCATGGAAGAGGCGCACTGCCCTTCCCCAATGCCACTGAAGACGTCGCTCTTTGGGGCCGCACCGCTGTGGCCTCTCGACTCTCTTTGACGACGTTGATGTCGGCAATGACGGGAACCTCGTGCCGGCACGGCGCGCATGTGCATCGACGGCGGAGCTCTCACCCACGCGGGCTCACCCACGCGTGGTGATCGTGTCGCCTTCGGGCCGCCAAACCTTTTATTTTCGCGCTATTACGGCCACTGCATTTCACCCTTGGCGACCTTCGCGCTCAGTTCCAGTGAGCTCTCGCCCGCCAGATTTGGATAGCGTTTTTTCATCGCGGCAATCAGTGCGTTGGCGTCTTTGCTGCGTGCGGTTTCTTCGTCGAACGCGCGGATGTAGTCGGCGGTGAAATCCACTGCGCTGATGTCGAGGGGGGCATCGGCTGCGTAATGGCCGGGGATGACGCGGGTGGGCTTCAGCGCCTTGATGGTTGCCAGTGTCTGCAGCCAGTGCGCGTGCGATTGGGCGCTTTGGGTGTCGGCCATCCAGACGTGTTCGCCGGCGACGATGGGGATGCCGCCGAGGACGGTGCGCAGGGCGGGGATCCACAGGACGGTGCGGTCCGGGGTGGGGCCGGTGAGGCCGATGATCTTGATCGGTTGGCCTTCGAGGGTGAGGGTGTCGCCGTCCAGTGGGGTGGGGATGACGATGCGGCTGGGCTTGGCTGCGCCCATCTGCGGGCCCCAGTAGGCGAGTTTGGCGGCCTGGGTGGCGTTGATGTGGGCGACGGTCGCAGGGGTGGCGAGGATGCGGGCGTCGGGGAAGGCGTCCTGCAGCGTGGCCAGGCCGAAGTAGTAGTCGGGGTCGCCGTGGCTGATGTAGATCGTGGTCAGCCGTTTGCCGGAATCGCGGATACGCTGGACGAGTTGCGCGGCATCGGTGGCGGCGAACTGGGCGTCGACCAGGATCGCGTCGTGGCGGCCGGTGATCAGGGTGGACGCGACCGAAAACAGCGCCTTGTCGCCGGGGTGGTAGGGCTGCACCTGCAGCGCGTGGGCTTCGGCGGTGGCCGCAGCGGCGTGGCTGATGGCCGGTGGGCTCATGGCGAGCGCGGTACCGAGCGTCAACGCCAGGGCCAGGGTCGTGCGGGAAACGTTCTGCATTTCAAGAAGTCCTGTGCAGCGCGGCCCCGGTATCACACCGGGGCGGGACGGCCCCGACATGACACCGGGGGGAACGGCCCCGACATGACACCGGGGCCGGTAGAGCCGACCGTTGGTCGGCTGCGTCCAGATCGGCGGCCTGGTCAGTACGCAACCGTGGCGATCTGCCGCACGTATTGCGGGGTTTCGATTTCGCTGACGAAGGCGTCGGCGTAGTCGGCGTAGCTGATCCGGCTGTGGCCGTCATCGCCGACCAGGAAGTTCTTCGCCTGGGTGCGGAAGCCGCCGCGCTGCGGGCCGGGGCCGATTTCGGCGGCGGGGGAGTAGAACGTCCAGTCGAGGTCGTCGACGGCGCGGAGCTGCTTGAGCGTCTCGCGGGCGGCCAGGGCGACCGGCTTATAGGCGTCCGGGAAGCCCTCGGTGTCCACCAGCTGCACACCGGGGGCGACTTCCAGGCTGCCGGCGCCACCGACCATGATGAAGCGGGGAACGCCGGCCTGGCGCGCCGCGGCGACCAGGGCCGCACTGGTCGTGGTCACCGTGGTGGGGGCATCGCCCGGGCGCGGGCCGAAGGCGCTGGCCAGGACGTCATGGCCGGCGCTCACAGCGGCCAGGGCATCGATGTCGTCGAGCGCGGCCACGGCCAGCTGGGCGCCGTCCAGTTCCGCCGGGAGGTCAGTCTCACGGCGGACGATGGCGGTGACCTGGTGGCCGCGGGCGAGGGCCTGGCGGGTGATTTCACGGCCGATGTTGCCGGTGGCACCAACGAGAGCGATTTTCATGGGGGACGTCCGTTGAGGAAGGAAGGCCAGCGTATGCCTCTGGAATCGAACGAAAAACCGCGTATAACGGCCTAATTTGTTGCACGGATCGATCAAATGGACCGGATGACTGCCATGAACGTGTTCGTCGAGGTGGCCGAGCGTGGCAGCCTGACCGCTGCGGCCGAGGCGCTGGAGATGTCGCGGGCGATGGTGACGCGCTATCTGGCCGAGGTGGAGCGCTGGCTGGGGGCGCGTCTGCTGCACCGGACCACGCGCCGGATCAGCCTGACGGGGCCGGGAGAAGCGGCGCTGCTGCGCTTCCGGCAGATGCTGGCGATCGGCGATGAGCTGCGCGGGGAGCTGGCCACGGACAATCCCGAGCCGCATGGCCTGCTGCGGGTCACCGCGAGCGTGTCGTTCGGGCAGAACCATCTGGCGGCGGCGGTGGCCGAGTTCGTCAAACGGCATCCGCTCACACGCGTTGAACTGCTGCTGGTGGATCGGGTGGTCAACCTGGTGGAGGAGCGCGTGGACATCGCCGTGCGCATCTCGCGCGCGATCGACCCGAGCCTGATCGCGCGTCCGCTGGGGCAGTGCCGCTCGGTGCTGTGCGCGGCGCCGTCGTACCTCGCAGAGCGCGGTACGCCGACCACCGCCGACGCACTGGCCACGCACAACTGTCTGACGCACCACTACGTCGGCAAGAGCGTGTGGCATCTGCAACGCGACGGACGGAAGATCGCGGTGGCGGTGGGGGGCAACATCAGTGCAAACGAAGCGTCGTTGCTGCTGGAAGCGGTGCGTGCCGGTGCGGGCATCGCGATGCTGCCGATGTATCAGATCGCACCGCTGCTGCACGCGGGGGAACTGGTCGCCGTACTGCCGGACCATGAAGTCGAACTGCTGGGCCTGTACGCGGTGTACGCCTCACGCCGGCAGCTGCCGACGATCATGCGCAGCTTCCTGGATTTCCTGGTGGAACGCTTTGCCAGCCCGGCGTTCCTGGCGCAGCTGTAAACGCGGCCCCGGTAGAGCCGACCGTTGGTCCGCTGCACTTGATCCGGCAACCGCGCATCAGCACGCCGTGCACCCGCAACCGCAGCGGGCGCGTGCAGCCGACCAACGGTCGGCTCTACCCGGGCGTGCATCGGCATCACACACGCACCTCCGTACAATGGCGCTTCCCTGCTGTGGAAGTGAGCATTGTCTTGTCGTATCCGTATCCGTTGGTGGTGTTCGATCTGGATGGCACGCTGGTGGACAGCGCGGCCGATATCGCCGAAGCGCTCAACCGCACGCTGCAGGACTGGCAGTTGCCGCGCGTGCCGGAGGCGACGGTGTTGACGTGGATCGGTGATGGCGTGCGGCGGCTCGTTGAGCAGGCGTTTACCGCGGCCGGCAGCGATATCGATCTGGACGAGGTGATGCCCGGTTTCATGCGCCACTACGAGGCGTGCCTGTTGCGCAGCCCGCGCCTGTTTGATGGCGTGGCCGAAACGTTGGCTGCCTTGCGCAAGCGTTCGGTGACGCTGGCGATCTGCACCAACAAGCCGTCCGCACTGGTGGCGCCGCTGCTGCAGCACTTCGGTCTGCAGGACGTGTTCGCACTGGTGCTGGGTGGGGATTCCTTGCCGGAGCGCAAGCCCAGTGGTGCGCCGTTGCGGCATATCGCCGCGCAGTTCGAGGTGGCCGTCGAGGCCGCCTTGATGGTGGGTGATTCGATCACCGATTACCGCGCTGCCGTGGATGCCGGGATGCCGGTGGCGCTGGTGCGCTATGGGTATCCGCGTGGCCTGGATCTGGACAACGTCGAGGCGGTTGCCGTGGTGGATGATCTGCGGGAATTGTTGGCGTTGTAAGGCCTTCGGGCGTGGGGGGGCCACCCGGCGGCACCAACACCGGTAAAATATGTGCGACCCCCCGGCGGCCCCCGCCCGGGCAGGGTG